>CAYNTC010000020.1:0-15774 GCA_964399795.1 uncultured Pirellulales bacterium
CCAGCGTGGTGAACTACCAGGACGCCTTGATTTTCTTTGTCTTCATAGTCGGCGATATATATGGTATTTGGATCGATATAGCCAAGGTTGACCTTTTCGCAACGTTCTTTACTTATGCCGGTAGCCAATACCACGTTAATTCTCGGTTTTTCCACTCCTTTTTTGTATGTGCCGGCGCCTTTTAAGTGTGTCGAGTGTGCGAGTACAGCACGCGGAATGTCGGCAAACTCTTCCATTCTGCCAAGATAATAGTCCCTACAATGATAACCAACTTTGTCGATAAACTTTCCATGCGTATAAGAAATCTCAGTTATGTGTGGTGCATAAACAGTTATCGTGCCGCCATCGGCAACTATCGGTTCGAGCTTGTACATTGCCTTTGCAGCGGTCCACATGTCATCGTACATCTTCGGTGCTATTGCCAGCACCGTGTGGTAAGGCTTGTCTAAGTATTTGATGTGAACTTCATTTGATAAATCCGCAGCCTTTTCCCAGGCTTCGACACAGTCACCAATAAAAAGGCCTTTCAACCTGTCATCGGCCGCTACGAAGGCGAACAGCTTGTGTGGCACCTTGATAAAGGACGCCGCCTTTTCCACTACTTTCCGCGTTGCCGTCCATTTGTAGCCATTGATTGCTACGTTAGTAATCACCGCACCCAACCAGTGAAAGAAATTGATGATCTGGTCACCGGCAATGCCGGGAAAGATGTACTTGTGTCCCCCGGAAAAGCCAACGACTTCGTGTGGAAAAACAGGCCCTAAAATAAAGAACTCATCGTATTGGAGAATCAATTTGTTAATAGCCACATCAACTTCTTCGCGAAACAGGCCATCACTTATCTGCTCAATCTCGTCGGCTGAGATTTTTCCTATCAATCTGAATGTCTCGGGCTTATCCCATTCATGATTAAAGAGCTTAATTGCTACATATTTATTCTTGCGTTTGCTATTGGTTATATTAAGTCTGGTGCAGATTTGCTCTTCAGTCAATGGCTGATGTGTGCCAAGCGCGACCAGGCAGTCGAGCGATTTAACTTTTTCTTCTATGCAGTCATAGATTATTTTGAAGATATCACCAACAGGGCCTGAACGGGTATTGTCCGGGATTATCAATAAGATGCTTTTGCCGGAGCAGTCGTGTTGCGAAAAGAACTTTTTTATTGCAGCGCTGGCCTGCGTTGAGTTGATAAAACCATCCTTGTTTTGGATTTCGATTACCATTGTCTTTTGCGAATGTATCGGCTAATTATTTTTGCTCTTGCCAGGGTGGGGTTTCTGGCAGAGTTGCCTCGAATTCTGCGATTAGTTTTTCTTCGTATTGGCCGGCATATTGTCCGTTTACGAATTTGTCAAAAGCCTCATCGTGGAATCTTTTCCAGGATTCGATTTCATCGCCTGGATTGACCGGATAGAACAGAGCGTCATTGGCCCGGGCAGCTTTCATATCACCCGGTGCATCACCTACCATCAGCACATGTTTTTTTTTGTATCTGCCTTTCGTTGCGTATTCCAGGTGTTGCGCCTTTTTGCCCATTTCCTGGCCCGCTATAACCTCTACGTACTTTGCGATGTCGTGTTCTTTCCACTCGCGTCTTAGCGCCTCATTTGGCGTAGCTGATACCACGATGACGTCTGCTAAAGGCTGAATCTTTGCCAGAGTTTCCTGCACGTATGGAAATGGTGGCATACCTTTGACGGTCTCACCAATCGCCCAGTTGACGCGTTCGCTCCACGCAAGAGCAAGTTCAAGCTCGCCCTTAGCTTCGGTATCTTTTGTTTTAGTAATAGCCTGTTTTAAGCCATCATTACTGAGCAGGCTATTTGGGTCGTCGACCCATGCGAAGTAGTGGGGGTATTGCGGCACCTTAAAACCTCTTGCTTTTACCATAGGATGGTTTGGCAGAAGCTCTGCTATTATTCGCTTGGCGGTCTTGTGTCGATTCGCTCCGCGTGTTTTTGAGAATAGATCAGCGAACTCCTTACACTGTCGTGCCGCCAGTGCTACGGGCTGCAAGCCAAAATAGGCGATCAGCCAGGGACAAAAGCACTCCCGTTGCTTTATGCCCATCGTATCGAATGCGCAGCCATCCGAATCAATTCCCACAAAGAATTTGTGCTTTGGCTTAAATTCCTTCAATGGTTTTGCAGGGTCAGTCATCTTGTTCTCCTAACCAATTATCAATAAAACTAGAAACTTAAAGCAGAAAGCGGAAAACTATAACTCAAAATTAAGAACCTTTTGCATTATAAAATTTTATCTTTTCATTTTTCGCTTTACGTTTTACGCTTTTTTATACGCCGCCAAAAGCGCTGAATCCACCATCTATAGGGACGACAATTCCCGTGACGAATTTCGCTGCATCACTTAATAACCATATTACTGTGCCTATCAGGTCTTCGGGCTGGCCGAATCTTGCCATCGGTGTATGCTCAATAATTGTTTTGCCGCGATCGGTCAGCTCGCTGGTTTTTTCGTCGGTCAGAAGGAAACGGTTCTGCTCGGTCAAAAAGAATCCCGGCGCAATTGCATTGACGCGGATGTCTTTAGAATAGTTCTGGCAGAAATGAACCGCCAGCCATTGTGTAAAGTTGCTCACCGCTGCCTTTGCGGCTGAATAGGCTGGAATTTTGGTCAGAGGACAAAAGGCATTCATGCTTGAAACGTTCAGTATCACTCCGGCCCCATGCTGGGCCATTTCTTTGCCGAATACCTGGCAGGGTAAGAACGTCCCCAGAAAGTTAAGATCGAACACAAAGCGAATTGCTTCATCCGGCAAATCAAAAATTGATTGCTCAGGTGACGTCGAAGCGTCTTTTCTATTTCCGCCGGCCCCATTGATGAGTATGTCCACAGGGCCGAGCTTAGCATTGATTTTTTGCTTTGCAGCTTCCAGGCTCGCTTTATCCAGTACGTTACATTTTACTGCGATGGCTTGGCCGTTATTGGATGTTATGTCGTCGGCGACTTTGGTCGCGGCTGCTTTGTCCAGGTCCAGCACGGCGATTTTTGCGCCGGCTTTTCCCAGCGCCCTGGCTATTGCTCCGCAAAGCACACCGCCGCCGCCGGTAATCACAATAACTTTATCTTTGAGGTCGAATAAATTTTCCACTTTGTTTACCTCACTACGCATAAACTCACACACTCATCCACGCATTTACTCATACACTACATATATTTTGGCAGTTTCTTATCAAGTGGCTTGCGCTTGAATCTCATAAATACGGGCAGGCCATCGTCGCCAATTGTAATTGGTGCCTCGCCTTTAACCAGAGGCCGAACATAATCGCGCATCGCATCGGTAATGTGATTGCCCTTATCGTTGATAAATTCACGCGGCACCTTCTTCTCTCCATTGGCCACATCGCGCAGCTCTGCCAGTCTTGTTGTGCACTTGTAATCCGGCCCGTCTTCACGGACCAGCGTCACCATTTTGCCATTGACGCCATCCATCGCATATTTGACGGCCATCTGCCCACACATATAAGCTTCATTGACATCGGTCAGCGAAGCAAAGTGCATCGCGCTGCGTTGGTTGGTACCGAGCTTATTGAAGCGGGCCTTTATTTTCACTTCCTTTTCTATAACGGCCTTGAGCATTTCAGCGACGCCACCGAGCTGGACATGGCCGAAGCTGTCTTTACTAAATGTCCCGCTGTCTGCTGTGACATAGTTGCCTTTATCATCCTTCAGACCTTCGCCGGCAACGATAAAGACCCTTCCAAGTTCTTTAATTATCTGTTGAACATCGTTGACGAGCTTATCGAATGAAAATGGCGCTTCCGGCACATAGATAAGGTGCGGTGCATCTTCCGCTGAGCGCGCGGCTAGGCCAGTCGCTGCTGCTATCCAGCCGGCGTTTCTTCCCATTACCTCCAGGATTGTGCAGGTGTCTGTTGTATAGAGTGCCTCGGTGTCTTTTCCAGCTTCCATCGCGCAGGTAGCTACGTACTTGGCGACGCTGGGATAGCCCGGACAATGGTCGGTAAAGGCCAGGTCATTGTCCACCGTCTTGGGAATGCCCATACAGACAAGCTCATATTTTGCCTCGGCAGCAAGCTTGTTTACCTTGTCTGCGGTATCCATCGAGTCGTTGCCGCCGGCATAGAAAAAATAATGGATGTTGTGGGCCTTGAAAACATCGAGCACCCGCTCGAAATCGGCTTTGGATTCTTCGAGCGATTTGAGCTTGTACCTGCACGAGCCAATCGCTGCAGCCGGCGTTCGCTTCAATGCCTCTATCGTTTCTAAATTTTCCGCCGACATATCGAAAAGCTCTTCTTTTAGCACGCCTAATATGCCGTTGGTCGCGCCGATTACCTGCCCGATTTTGCCAGACTTCATCGCTTCCTGGATTACGCCACAGGCGCTCGAATTGATTACAGCGGTGGGTCCGCCTGACTGTGCTACTATAGCGTTGGCTTTTGCATTCATTCTGTCAACTCCTTGTTTGTTTATCCGCCTACGGCGGATTAAACTGACCTTGATTGATTTGGAAATTGACTTCGCCCTGAATATACAGGATAAAGAGGGAGATTTCAACGCCCCTGCCGGCAGTTTTATCGAGTGTCTGGAATTTTGGGGAGTTTAGCATGGCAAATTACATGGTGGCGGATTTTGATCAGATCGACGCTCAGAAATGCAGTTGTGGCTATACGCAGCGAGCATTTGTTAGCCCGGAAAATTCCACGGCGACCATGCACATCGTGGAGATTACCGAAGATGCAAAGGTTCACTATCATAAAAAGCACACCGAGATTTATTTTGTCCTCGATGGCGATGGTCACATAGAGCTTGATGGTAATATCATCCCGCTAAAGCGTGAGACAGCTATCCTTATCAAGCCCGGCTGTCGGCATCGGGCCGTAGGCCGAATGCGGATTATCAATGTTTCCATCCCCGCCTTCGATCCCGAAGATGAGTGGTTTGATTAGCAAAAAATAGTAGTGTAGTGGTAGGGTTGGGCTTGCCCCACCAATTTCTCTATTCGCCAAGATCTGTTGTAATACCGTGAATCATATCTGCAAAGTTCTCATCGCCTTTATAGAATCCCTCCTTCACATAGCGATGATACGTCGACCACGGCCAGTCCTCAACACTTTCGACCAATCCGTGTTTAACGGGATTGTAATGAATGTAATCAACATGTTTCTGTAGATCATTCTCATTGCGAATCTGATGTTCCCAGAAGCGCCTTTGCCACAGACAGACCTCTCCTTTGCGCAAACGTGAAGGTGTTGCATCGTTCATGCAACCATGTTCTCGCAGATATTGTTGGCTGAATAATCCTTTAATCGACGACCATCGTGTCGAAAAATCCGCGTCGTCAGCCGGCAGCTTCCAAAGACAATGAATGTGATCCGGGAGAAGACATAAAGCAATGATTTCGAAAGGACGCCTGAATTGTGTTTGTAAGATTGCTTGTTTTAGATAATAACGTGCAGTTGCCGAGTCGAATAGCTTTTTTCGCCGATGCGTTACAACCGTGAAAAAATAATATCCACCTTTAAATTTAGCCCGGATATAATTTGGCATACGCCATATCATATTCGGACAATTGTGGTGGGGCAAGCCCCACCCTACATGCCTGGGGTGCTCATCAATTTCTATCAGTGCGAAAATCAGTTTCTACCATTGTATACCCGCCGAAGTCGTGGAAGCCCTCCCTTTGCTTCGCCGAGCTTGCGAAGGGTGAGCAGCCGATGGGAGAGGTTTGGGGCTTCAACCTCCTGACCGGTCCGGTCTACATAATCTTCCACAAAGGAGTAGCTTCCCAGGGTCGCTCACAAGGCGGTCGCATGGTGTGTCGTATTCCATATACATTTCTTTGAGAATAGCATCATTTAAGATGGACATAGTACCTTTCCTCCATTGGCATTATAGCATCGAACTGTAGGGTGGGGCTTGCCCCACCGATTATTCTGATCCCCAACCAAAGATGCCGCTTCTCGCTATTTCGCCATTATCTGATATCGGCTGGAATTTAAGGTGGTATAAGTAGTTGGTTAAGATTTTTTATGGGTTGGATGGTCAAGATATACCTTGCTACACTAATTCTCCTTAGCAATGATTGACAAAAGATAATCAATAATCAATAATCAATAATCAATAATCAATTGAGTCGCCGATGTAGCTCAATGGTAGAGCACAGCTTTCGTAAAGCTGGGGTTGAGGGTTCGAATCCCTCCATCGGCTGTTATGACCCTCAAACAAAAGTACGAGCGCCTCCGGGAAATTCTCAGCCAGCTTGGAAAAGCTGTGGTTACTTACTCCGGCGGAGTCGATAGCACATTTTTGCTAAAGGTTGCGGTCGATACGCTCGGCTTAAAATTTATAGCCGTTGACCTGCAAGGCCTCCGCTCTGGCTCATTGAATGAAATGCTATCGGAAAAGAATAAGGATTGCCCCCGACCACGGGGGTCGGGGCTAAACAAAAATTTATGCCAGGATAATTAGAAGATATCATTATGGCAAAATTGATCGGATATATGGTTACTTGGACGACTTACGGAACCTGGCACCAGGGTGACGAGCGTGGTTACGTGAAGAAAGGTAAAATCCTGCCTGGCAATGGAAAGGTTAGAGAAATCTGCCAAAAATTGCAGAGACAACCTGTCGTAATTCTCGATGAAGAGGAAAGAAAAATAGTACAACAGGCTATTTTAAATGAGTCAGAAAAGATCGGACAGACTATAAGAGCATTGGTAGTCTGTACAAATCACCTTCACCTCGTAGCTGAACCTTGCCGTGAATCAATAGAGAAGATTGTGAGTAGATATAAGAATGTTGCGATGTTTGCATTATACAAACTTGGGCGCATTGGCCGAATCTGGACTCGCGGATTTGATAAACGTTTTTGCTTTAGCGAGGCACAGCTTGCCGCAAGAATGAATTATGTCGAAAAACACAACAACGATTAGCCCCTACCCCTGTGGTAGGGGGTTTTCCTTTTGCCCAATCCTGTGTTGGGGGGCACAATTAGCCCTCAGGATTGCTCTGGCTTTGTGGATATTTTTTGGCCTTTGTTCGTGCAATAATAGTGAAGAGGCTTCTTTTAAGAAAGCAAAGGATGATGGACTTGAGCTGCAAGTCATGTCTTTCAATATCCTCTATGGCACAGCCGATAATGAGGACAATCGATGGCAAAAACGCAGGCAGTTGGTCTTCGATGTCTTGCGTAAACATCAGCCTGACCTTGTGGGCTTGCAGGAGGCATTGAATTTTCAGCTTGAAGAGATTTGTCAGGCAATTCCGGATTATGGCCATTTGGGCGTAGGTCGAGACGATGGTAAAACAAAGGGCGAATATTGCGCAATACTTTATCGTCGGAATCGCTTCAACGTTGGTGAGTCTGGTACCTTCTGGTTATCCGATACACCTGAAGTCCCGGGCTCGATTACGTGGGGCAACGCCTGTACACGCATCTGTACGTGGGCAAGATTTATTGAAAAGAACCCAGGCAAAGCCTGTTATCTTTTTAACGTTCACCTGGACCATGTCTCTCAGCCATCCAGAGAAAAGAGCGCGGTTCTTTTGACCCAGCGTATATATAGTCGAACGCATCCGGATGCTTTTGTCGTCACGGGTGATTTCAATTCTGGCGAGGAAAATCCGGTCATCTTGTATCTTAAAGGCAAAGTTAAGCTCGGCGCAGAAAAAAAGGGAGAATTTGAAAATCCTGTTCCGATGGTCGATACGTTTCGTGTTTTGCACTCTGATGCAGTTGAGGTTGGTACTTTCAATGGATTTGAAGGAAACTGCAAGGGCGAGAAAATCGATTATGTGTTTGCCCAGCCGGGCATGAAAGCCCTCGAAGCGCAAATAGTCTATGATAATGATAATGGGCGTTATCCTTCCGATCACTTTCCCGTTACAGCACGCATAATTTTGCCCACCAGAGATGTCAAGGCTTCAACAGTAAAAACGCAAAGGACGATTGAAGTGAACTGATCTAATGTTGTTGACCTGGACAGATTAGAATTGCAGCGTAAACCGATAGCCTATATGTTAATTTGTAAGACCTGCGATAGCTGCGCCGATCAGCGTGGCATTTTTTACGTTTATAATTTCGTAATGTACGCCCTTTTTTTCTGTCAGGTAGTGCTTTAAATAGCACTCAACGCGTTGTCTAAGTGATGTGAGATGATAGAAAGTTGTGCCCTCGGCGACGATACAGATTGGCCGAATCGGAGATTTGCCTTTGCCACTTTTTAATGCAACTCCGGATAGATTTATTGCAGTTAGTTTTGCTGCCCGTTCGATGAGCCTGTCGACCAACCAGTATAAAGTTGCACGATCTCGTTCATCTGCATCTTTAATTGCTTTTGAGAGGGGGTTGTTTCTATTTGCTGAATTGTATATGAATGTGCTCAGGTCCTTGGTGCTAAGCACCTCTGTTTGCAAAAGCCTCTCTGCCACAGTTTTGCCGAATAGCTTTGCTTTCACTGCTGCCTGAATCGTCCAGAGGCAAATCGGCCCAAGATACGCGCCTGATATCATCTTCTCGAATACATTCACGCCCGGATTGTTTAGCGATTTGTCTAACTTTTTATCGATCGTGCCGCGAGGTGCTTTGCCAAAAGCGCCGGATTCAATGTTTATTATCTGGCTACCGCCAAGCCCCAAATCCTTGGCTTTGGTAATATTCTTATTCTGCTCAACATAGCTACAGTTTGTTCCCGTGCCCAAAATGAATCCAACGTAGCTATCGAACATTCTACCGCTTGCTTCTGCTCTACCGGCCAGAAGAGTGGCAACCGTATCGTTAAGTAAGACTATCTGTCTTTTGTTAGCTAATCCAGCCTCGCTTATAGCGACATTTAGGTTCTCGCCTATCATCTGTCCCTCTACCTGCGGTGCTTGAATCTCTTTGGAGAAAAATAACACCCGGCCATCTTTATTGGGAAACATTTCTATCGGATATGAAAAGCAAAAACCAATACTGTCGCTCTTTTTGACCACGTGCTTTATGTATCCTGTCATCGTGCTGAAGAACTCTTTCCTGCTGAGCTTGGCCTTTAGCCCCGGCATCGGGAAGAGCTTAAAATCACGAATCGTTGCTTTTGCTCTTTTTCCAAAAGTAATCGTCGCAGCCCGAAAGTTGGTACCCCCGGCATCCATCACGATGACAGGCTTATTCTTAGGTATCTCTTGTTCCGTCTCTATATATGTTGGCAGCATAGCCAAAGAGCTCTTTTTGCCCGCAAGGCCCTTATTCATTTGTTCAAGAAAAGAACGACAGACATCATCAATATTAATATCCGTCGGGTCCATGCCGTTCTTTTTCAAAAAGTCCCTGACCTTGCTCTTTGCTCTCTTCACTGTTTGGTCTCCTACATGTTCAAATCACGGCAAGTTAGTCTGGATAACCGTTGGGATGTTCGCTATGCCATTGCCACGCGGTGGCAATCATTTTTTCCAACTCTGCCATTTGTGGCTTCCAGCCAAGTTCCTTCTTTGCCTTTGTGGCATCTGAAGTAAGTATTGCTGAATCTCCAGGCCGACGGTTGGCTTTCACAACCTTGAAGTTTTTGCCTGATACTTTTTTCACTGTTTCGATTACCTGTTTGACGGAGTAACCTTGCCCGTTGCCCAGATTATAAACAAGTTCGTTGCTTTCATCGAGTTTGCCTAATGCAAGCAGATGTGCTTGGCACAGATCATCGATATGGATATAGTCACGAATGCACGTTCCATCCGGCGTGGGATAATCGGTTCCATATATACTTACTTCGCTGCGTTTTCCCATCGCAGCCTGTATTGCCAAGGGAATAAGGTGTGACTCAGGGCGATGGTCTTCACCAAGTGAGCAGTTGTTTCCTGCCCCGCAGGCGTTGAAATAACGTAGTGACACATACCGCAGTTTGCCTGCTCGACTTTGGTAGTGGCACATTCTTTCAACGGCCCACTTGGTTTCACCGTATGGATTGATTGGCTCCTTGGGAGAGTCTTCGATGATTGGGACTTTCTTGGGTATTCCGTAGACTGCTGCGGTGCTGCTGAAGACGAACTTTTCCACGCCGGTCGCTTCCATAGCCGAGAGCAAATTCTGAGCGCACGATACGTTATTTCGGTAATACTCGATTGGAACCTGCACCGATTCGCCGACCTCAATAAAGGCGGCGAAGTGTATTACAGCCTCGATTTTGTATTCTTTAAGTATTTTAGTAAGAAGGGCGTAATCGGCCAGATCGCCCTGAATAAATTCGACATCGCGGACTGCTGACCGATGGCCTTTACTAAGATTGTCTAACACTATTGGTTCATGTCCTTTGCCGGCTAATAAGGCTGTCATGTTGCTGCCAATGTATCCGGCTCCACCACAGATCAGTACTCTCATAATTCGTATCTCGTATCTCGTGAAGCGTGTTTCGTATTTTGTTTCATTTTAGCGTTTAACGTGTTCTCAATTCGCTTTAGAATTTTCGTTGCAAGCTGTTCATCCCGACCCAGGTCGACCCAGGCCATGTTTTTTTGCTGCTCCGGATTGAGTTCGAGCTTTTGCATCGATGGCGTGCTCCTTGAGAACATCTGGTAAGCCTTCGCACTACTGGTGACTTCGTGCTCAGGCAAGCTCAGCCTGTATGTCCGTACATCGCAGTTTATACATAGCTGTTCGCCTTGCTGGCTCAGAGATAACTGTGCGACTCTTCGAGTAGTGTGCAGGTTTGCTTCTGCGGTGTTGAAGGCACCGACGTTATCGTCTCGCCAGAACTCGAAGAGTTGTGCTCCTGGCAGGGGCCTGGTTCTTATAAAGCCGATGTCGGTATCTGATTTGTCGATTGTAAAGTGCATATCAGCCAGGACCACTTCTACGGCCTGCATCGCCTCAGCCATATCCATTTGCTGCAAGCAAACCTGCTCAAGCGCTTGGTAAGATTCTTGTGTGCAGCATCCTGTTAGCATAAGTGTAAAAGTCAAAAGTGCATAGGTGCACAGTTCAATTTTGCTCTTTTCGATATTCATTTTAATTTTCCAGAGTTGCTGCTGATTATATATGCGTGTGGTCTTTCTCTCAAGTGCCATTTCTTTTGAGAAGCTTTTCCCCTCAATCACCCATCCCAAGAGGTCTTGTGTTATCGTCGCCACTTTTTGATAAGAATGTAGAAATCGCTAAGGTCGACAAGCTGGAGTAAAAAGGCATCCTAAAAGAATTTAATGAGAAGGTAAATGAATCTCTCGTGTCGGATATTCATAGTCTTTGTGCCCGTGCATATACCACAGTTTCTCAAGCTGTAGAGTACCAACATACAAATCTTTTGTAGTCATACTGTATTTCATACATTTCCAGCGTAAGTGCGAACTGATGCAGATGTGATCCACAAGCTGCTCTCCGTGCGATTGACTTTGCTTTCCTTAGTGCTGGCATCAGAATAGCCAGCAGTAAAGCAATGATAAAAATCACCACCGGTAATTCGATTAAGGTAAAAGCCTTTGTGTTAAGTATCTTCCTCATTTTTTTGCAACGTGCGTACTTGTCTATTATTCAACATAAATTACGTGGTTGGTTTTTCTTCCGGTTTCCTTAACTGGTATGCCTGTCAGTGCACAAATGGCTCAAGCCATTTAGGTCGGCTTGGCCTATTCTGTGATGCAAGAAGCTGCCGCCAGGCCTCATCGGTGAGCCTGTCGCTCATCGGATGCTTGAATTCGTAATATGAAAGCACCGGCCCAGCAGCAAGGAAAACCGAGCCATCTGGTAAAGGGCAAGCTACGATAATCAAATCGACATATCCAACAGCTTCCTCAACTACATTTCCCTCAAAAGTATGTGTATGCACATCCGCCACCAGCGTCGTTTTAAGTCCTTTTGCCTCGACACCCATGATGGCCCTTTCGAGTGTTTTGGCGAATTCCCTGATATATTCGTTGTCTTCCTCAGCCAGTGGTTTGTTCGTCAGCTCCTTATTGGAAATATCGATAAGCCGGGTGAGTATGTTTTCCAGACTAACCAGCCGATCCTCCGCTGTAGACGACAGCGCATTCATATCATTCAAACCTGCTCTTGTCATCCGTGTTAACGCCGAGAGCCGGCCATAGAATTCTTGTACCGGCTCAACATAACCTGGAGTCGGAACAGGTGGAAGACCCCGTTCAACAGGTGTATAGCTCTGCTTGGCGTACAATATGGTATCGTGCCGTAACTGCGTCCATGAAGCCAGGGCTGCGTTAAGCTCTTTTTTCTCCCAGATGCCTGTTCGCATAAAGTTCGGATACCCTTGGCCAAAACCTCCAATTATAGCTCGCAGCGAATGTAGCCAGCCCCAGTAGAGATTCTGCGTCCATAGATCGATGGTAAACGAACTTACCTCATTTTTTAATTCATTAAACCGCAGCCAGTAATCTACATACTCGGTGTCGCCTTCCTCAATGAGAATCGCCCTGGCCTGCTCTGAGCCGAGAATTGCCATTACATCTAAGCCGCGAGGATAGCATCGTCCCCAGCGAGCTCCTGTGAAGCCATACGTGAAGGGTTTGGGCTCCGCACTGCCGGCATAGTCGAGGACCTCCGGAAAAACCAGATTCTGGAACATGTACGAGTCAGGGACGAACCTTTGTCCCATTAAGCGCATTCCTTTGGTCCTGTCGAGTACGTCATCGAGCGACTCTGGTGTGACCGGCGGTAATACGTACGCATTACCGGTTCCGCCAAATATCTTCGGCGACCGTAAAAGTGAAAGCTCTGTCTTGACCGCAAAAAACAAGTCCTCATCGAGTATCTCATTCGGATCGAAGCTACTGGCAAACATTTCATCGATCACTTCGATATATTCGTAGGGCGTCAGATCATCTGCTAAGCCGACATAGAATGATGTCACCGTATACATACGCTGCCAAATATCGCTTCCGTATCGCTGTTCGATTCTCACCTGTTCAATAGATTTTGCCAGCAGTATTGCTTGAATGGTTTGTATCCTGGCATCGTAAACGCTAATCAAAGCCTCGCCATCTCGCCCCCAATTCTGGGCACCTTTTAGCAAAAATGCCATTCGTCCGTACCACATCAGGGCTTTAAAATAACATTTCAGTTCTTCAGTTTGTGTGTAATGTCCCCTTGGCACATATTGGGAGTAGTCTTCCTCATAGATAAATATATCGCTCGGTACGAATCCCTCATGGGCATCGATCTTGGCCAATTCACCGTCAACTATATTTGCGACAAACGTCGGCACCTCAGCCGTTGGCTCTAGTAAGCGCTGCGCAACCGCAAGATACGCCACATTCCGCTTGGCAGCCTCTTTTAGATCCCCGTCGTATTTGTCGTACTGAGCCAGTGCCTCATCAAGTAATGCTGCGGTCAAATCACAGATGTCATTGTAAAACTCGCTTTGCTCTATCTCTTTCAACGTCTCGTCAAATTGCACATGATACAGATGCAGCAATGTGTCAGCCGTTACAAATAACGGCACAGCCTGGTCGATGAGGTACTGATAAGGCTTTACGATGTCGTCACGGTTTGGATCGAACAAGCCGAAGTCGTGCTCAACGAAGGCAAAACCATTCTGCTCCAATCGTGGCGCGATGGGTTCTAAATTAAATATGTGGTCTATCTCTGTGTAATTGCTGATGCTCGCTAAGTCCAGCGGTAGCGAATAACCGGGCGCATTAGGCTCAACAGAGTTCTCATAAGGCAAATAATATTGACCGAATCCTAACTTTTTGCTTTCGTCTTCTTCGCGCATTAACCAGCTATCTGCTAACGACTTCAGCTCATTAGCGCCCACAGATCCGTCTGTGTTGAGATCGGTAGCTTGGCACCAATTGTTTTGTGAATCGCACTCTGAATTAAGCCAGTACGACGCCAACACAGCGAAATCGCCAAAGTCCATATCACCATCAACATCGAAGTCACAGTCCAGGCAAACCGAGATGGTGTTGTGCTCAATACAGCCATTTCCTTGCATACAGATGCTTACACAATCCGGGTTCAGCACGCCGCGCACTCGAACCCGGTCACCAACATTGAAATCGCCAGTGTTATCCAGCACATACAGTCCACCGCCGTCAGCCTTAAAAAGGAGGCACTCCACGCCTTGTACGAGTACGCCACAATCATCAAAGTACCCGGGTACGAGCGAGACGAGAAGTTCTGCATCAGCTACAAACTCCGGCGGGAACTCAGTGGTAATCATAATCTTGCTGTAGGCGGATGAATATTCCAATAGTGTATCGCCGAGCCGTACTTCGCTAATGTGGAATCCGGGTGGAATTTTGATCTTTACCGTTGCGATAGTAGGCTCATTCCTGTGTGTGCCGGAAAACGTGAACGGATAAAAGTAGATATAGTCTTTAGTACGCTGGATAAGCCTGTGCTCATATTCAATCGTGACTACCGCGCCAGTTTTTGCAAATGGTCCATCGCACTTGATGATTGGCATCTCAGGCATCTCAGCGAGGTTTGTATGGTAGTTCCATCCAGGCCATATTTGCCAGCCTATAGGCTCGCCGTCTACACAAACGCTTACGTTGTTGGCATCTGGTGGCACGGGAAAATACATATACGGCAAGTACTCGTCGATGTAGCTAAAATGATATTGACCTGAAAAGTACGCAGTTAGTTCATCATCGGCTGGATGGATTTCAACGCTTAGCGTTTCCGACGGCATGTTAGCTTCGGGTACTATCGGATTTGCCCAACAGGCGACGGTCCATACGACAGAAATGAATAAGAGAGTCCGCCACGCCATTTTGCCATACCTCCAATTTAATATGAGAGATGTTATAATATCGTTTGAATTGTACCAGAAAACGAATCGGTAATCAAGATGCAATCGGCCTAAGACGAGGGGTGATACCGATTATAGCCGCTCATTGTGTCTAAAGATAGTTGAGTTCTAATGCCGATATTATAGTCGGAATCCATTTTGTACCATCGCTGGTGCTTTTTTGAGCAGATGCCATCTGGACAGATACATTCCGTTAATCACGCGCTCTCTGAGCTTCCTTTGGGGCGTACAGCTAATGATTTCCTTGCCTATCTGACCGTCGAGGCTGGCCTGTCGGACAATACGGTCTTAGCCTATGGCCGTGATTTGAAAGGATTCCTTCAGTATTGCAACTCGACAGGCCTTTGTCAACTGCAACAAGTAAAGCCGCTTCTTATCCAGGACTATCTTCGACAGCTTGCTGAGCAAGATAGAACTGAAAGCTCTGTCAAGCGTTGCCTGGTCGCCATAAGGATGTTCTTAAGGTACGCTAAGCTCAACAGCCTAATCACGGATGATTTTACATCAATACTTGAGAGTCCTAAAATCTGGCAAAGGCTGCCTACCATCTATAACAAGCAGCAGGTCTTAAATCTCTTAAATACTCCTGATCTTTCTGAGCCTTTTTATCTTCGTGACAAGGCGATGCTGGAGTTGCTTTATGCTACCGGTGTTCGCGCCAGCGAACTTGCCAATTTGAAGATCGGCGATCTGAACCTGGACATTGGGTACCTCCGCTGCATAGGCAAGGGTAACAGAGAACGTGTCATCCCTGTGGGCAAAACGGCTATTGCGGCGACGCTTGATTATCTTAAGAGCTTGCGTCCCAAGCTGGCCAGGCCGCAAAGCGCTGATTTTCTCTTGCTGTCACGAACAGGGCTGCCGCTGAGCCGTATTGAAGTTTGGAGATTAGTCAAAAAGTATGCAATCCGGGCGGGTATGCCTAGAAATTTAAGCGTTCACACTTTGAGACATTGCTTTGCGACGCACTTATTAAGTGGTGGAGCGGATCTACGCAGCTTGCAGGAAATGCTCGGACATGTGGATATAGCTACTACCCAAATATATA
>CAYNTC010000021.1:0-15728 GCA_964399795.1 uncultured Pirellulales bacterium
TTCGGCGGAGCGAGGTCGGCTCAGCATGACAATAAAAACGGTCAGTTTGAGTAAAATTATTAGAATGGATTTTTATGGAGAAATACTATGAGATGGTTAGGAATTATATTGATCACGTTGGTGATTCTTGCCGGCGGCTGTTATAAACAGCAAGACCCAAGAATTCACGTGAGAGAAGAAGTCAGAAGTGACTCGCTCGAAAGCAATATTGTTACAAGGCCGGTTGTTCACGCATTCAGTGATATCATCGGCGAAGGCATTGAGATCACTGAAGCTGTTCTTACTAGAAATAAAGGTGGCTTCCTTGAGCTTCATGTTTCAGGATTTAATAAATCTTATAGAACCAAACGCTTCAGATATAGAGTAGAATGGCTCGATGAAAACGGGTTGGTAGTTGGGACAAAAACAAGTGTTTGGCTGCCGATGTCGGCGATGGGAAAATCACCTTTTAGCTTTAAGGTCGTCGCGCCAAGGACAGAAGCCGTTGATTTCAGAATGGATACTAGAAAGTGGGAGTAAAAAAATTATGAAAAGGACAATGGTATATTTTATAACTGCAGTTAGTCTTTTAGCAGCGGGTTGTGCGCAGGAAACAACGAACATCGATTTGATGCACGATGAGGGTAAGGCTGTTATGGCTTTGGACTACAGAGACTTCGATCGTGCCGCAAGTGAGCTGGTACAGTCATTGTTAGCTTCTGGTGCCCTAAAAAAAGAAGAGGGAGGAAGATATGTGGTGGCCACCGGTCGAATTGTAAATGATACCATGCAAAGGATTGACACCGATCAGCTAATGGTGAAGATCGAGACGGAATTATTAAACAGCGGCCAGGCAGTTATGACGTCAGCCGTCGGCAGTGGTGCCGACGAGATGGTCCATGAGGCAAGAGAACTAAGAGATTCTGAAGAGTTTGACCCGAACACAGTTGCAAAAAGGCGCACTCTGATTGCACCTGAGTTGAGCATCTCCGGTAAAATCTTTCAGAGAAATATTCGCTATGACAGAAACAAGCAGCAGGTTGAGTACTACTTCCAGTTGAAACTGAGCGACGTTAAGAGCGGACTCAGATTTTGGCAGGAGGAAGTGATTGTCGGTAAAAGAGGCAGCAATAAATCAGTTGCTTGGTAAAATAATTTAGCAATCGAGCTTCTCAAAGGATGGAAAGATGAAAAAGATAATGGGCTTGTTTGCGCTCTGTCTGTTAAGTGCATCAATCGTAGCTGCGGAAGATTCACCGGCAGTAGGGCGTAATCCGGCAAGTGTTGCTAACAACAAAAGTGGCGAATCCGGCGGCATTTTGAAGACTGGAACAAAGGATGTTGTTATCCGAGAAGTTGTCGGTCAAGGCCGAACCAGAGATGGAGCTATAAAGAACGCTCTGTATAGGGCGGTAGAGCAGGTAAGGGGTGTAAAGGTTGATTCCGGCACTTATGAATTTGCCTTCCGTGGCGCCGGCGCCGGGATAAGTACCGAGGAAGCTGGCGATAGGAGTATCGAATTCGACTCTGTGGATGTTGCTACGAAAGGCACGGTGTACACAACTGAAATCGGCGGCTTTGTAAAAAGCTACGAAGTTCTCGAAGAGAAGCAAATCGATGAAGGAACCTACCAGGTAAAGCTCAAAGTCGAAGTTTATGATTATGGTCAGCGGGGTCAAACTCAGAGAGTAAAAGTCGCCTTAATGCCGGTAAAGACACTGGACAAAAATTACAGCTTCTTAAGTAACACAATATCTGGAAACGCCCTTTCTGTATTGTTATCTCAGCGACTCGCTGCGGGGCTAACTCAAACTAACAAATTTGCAGTCCTCGACAGAGAGAGCATCAGCGACTTTGTCAGGGAAAAGAATATGCTGTTCTCTTTCGATGCCCCTCTTTCGGAACAGGCAAAACTCGCAGAGACACTTGGAGCTGATTATTTGCTCGTAGGCAGTATAGTCCAGGCTAAAATCGAGAGAGTCGATAAATATCTGAGGACCGCTGATTACACGACGTCAGAGTTCAAAGCGAGGTTCAATTTCAGTTACCGGTTTGTTGACAGCGCCACAAAACAGGTGGTTGTGGCCTCGGCTGTGCAAAAATATCTCGAAAATGAGCAAGTCAGAAAACTCGCTGATGAGATCGATCCTGCTGAATGGGACCCGGCACAATTACGCGACGCTTTTATCTCTGTTGTGGTTAACGATGTGATCGAAGCGATTATCGACCGCGTGTATCCAATCAAAATCGCCGCGGTGCAACAAGACGGCCAGATAATTTTGAATCAGGGCGGCGAAAGAATGGCAAAGGGCATGCTGCTCGATGTCTTCTCGCAAGGTCAGGAAGTTTTTGATGCTGATACGAATGAGTCACTCGGAAAGGTTGAAAATTACGTTGCCACTATAGAAGTTCAGAAGGTGACCCACACCATGTCATTTGCCAAAGTAATAAAAGGCGATCTATCAAAGGTTTCCCAGGGTCTTGTTTGTCGTGTCAAAGCCGGGAAAAAGTCTGCTGATGTGGGAATGAAACCGGATGTTATTAGAACCGAGACAGGAGCAGTTAAACTGCCTTTCGATAAGTAATGATTGTTCTTGGCCAGATTTTGTTGCAAAAAGCAATAAGGCTGAGGGCAAAAGCTCTTAGCCTTCATCTTATTTGTGCTATGGGGAATTTGCCCTTCGACATCAAATATCTGCAGTAGTACGGCTAATGGATCACGTCGTTTTCTTTTGTAAGCGGGCGAAGTGCACGATAAGAACGAGGGCAATAAACGCCACAAGCAGCAGGATGCCAAGCCACTTTAAGTTTTTCCATAGGCTCCAGATGCTAACAAATACAGCTGAGCCGATGGAAATTGTCATTAGTAAATTCCATACTACTCGTTTACCTGCTCTTGGCATATCATTGCCAAGGATACTCTTTTGATTCATAAGCAGGCCGAATGCGAAGTAGGCGATCGGGAGCAATATTATGCAAAATGCCGATGTCGGCATAGCCAGCCAGGGTGCAGGTTTACTCCAGAAGATAGCTCCAATCGCTCCAACAGAGACCATTAAAGCTCCGATGCGTTGAGTCCAGCCTTTGGCAGGTTTATTTAGTAGTTCACAAAAACAAAGCCCATTTATGGTCATCAACACCGTTGAAGCACCCAAGGCCATCCCTATTACGCCCAAGCCAAATATATATTGCGCAAAGAACCTACCTGTAAGTGGTGCTAATGCCTCTGCCAGGTTGAAGTTGTCACGCTTTACAAGCATTGCGGCCATTTTTTTATCGGCATAGGGAAGAACCTCGACACGCTGTTTTTTTTCTGTATCGGATAGGCGAGAAAATGTCTCCTGGCCGATTTCAAATTCCAAACGTTGTGCCAGGAGATTATTGTATTGTCCGACAAGATTAGGTGCCGGCTTTTGTGTGATTTGTCCGCCAAGAGTATCGGGGACGAAGCCCGGGGCAGCAATCGTGTGAAAGCGAGATGATGAGGCAATGACTACGAAGCCTGTAGATAGAATAAAGGGTATAAATAGTCCGGTTGACAAATCGAAAATCGCCAGGCCACGGAAGTATTTATCCCAGCCCTTTCGCAGCATCGAGTATGGCAGCAAAAATGTCATATTTATACCGACAGCAGCGGCAGCGGCGCTTATCATTACGTCATGCTGCTGGCTTACAATGAGCTTTGTCCAGAACTGCCGAAAGGCGGGAGCGACAGACTCAATAAAAGGTTTGATTGAATCAGCAGGCTCAGTTAGTAATCGAAACCTGGGCAGGAGGCCTCGAAATATCTGGCCCCAATCCAAGACGCCCTCAAAGCTCAATTTTATAACAACACCAAAGAAAGACAATACGATCATGCTAACGATCGCTTTTATTACTACTTCAAAAATTTTAATGCCTTTGCCGCCGGCGCCGTAGAACATCGTTGTTAATATGCAGATTGCGAGAAAACAACTGACAACTAATACTCTACCCCAGGGATCTGGGATTACTTTTGGCCCGACGAGGTTAGGCAAGAGATTCTGTTGGATTGCAGCGATCCCAAGGGCGAATTGCGGCATAGACCAGACGAGATTAGCAGCCATTGATGCAAACAGCCAGCTCCATCCAAGGACGGGGTTGACATGCTCGTTAATAGCACGGAGAGGACGCTGGCCTGTAGACAGCGTCACGTAGGCGATTGCGCCGAGCATGATAATGCCCAGAATCATGGCCAAAGGTTGCAACCACAAGAAGCTGAAACCTGCCAGGACGCCGAGATAAAGACTTGATGAAAATGATACACCTCCAAGGGTGATGCCGCTTTGAAGCCAGCCTGGTCCGGACAGCTTTATGAATGTTTTCAACATTGCGCCCCGACCTTTTTTTCGTGCCGCCATCAACGATTGACGGTCCTTCTCGATCTGCGGGTCCACTCGAGTAACATGCTGGGCCGAATCCGAGCTACTATCGGAGCGATTCTTTTCTGTATGGTTTAGCGCCATCTTATTCTCCTGTTTAGTTATTCCCATCAAGCGTTTTGGACTACTGATACACTAACTATGGAAATCGCTCATTAGCGCATTCGAAGCTGTAAAGCCAGTTTCTAATAAAATAGAGTGGTCGAGCATAGTACTTTTCAAGATCGTGGACATTTTCGGCAACTACAGGAAATATGTCAATATCCTTTTACCTTGAATCTGTGATGTAGATGCAACTTGACTTCATCACAATATCTATGCCACTCTACCAAAGGCGGGAACTTTATAGATTCTCATTTAGGAAACAATCATAAGCCAAAAAAGGAGTCTCACGGATAAAAAATAGTCGAAATCGTTGGATATGCTCTCGAGCAAATTGAGCGTCCCAGAGGTCTGTCGCAAATGGGACATCAGCACTACATACGCATATAAACTCAAGGATCAGGTCTTGGAGCCGCTATGAGTGGATATTAGAAAACCGGCGATGAAACCGCCAACTAAATACTATGAACAATGAACAATCAACTTTACTTATCATCGAGGATATCGATTGCTTTGAATTTCTTTCCTTCGAGAAATTCAAGTGATGCACCACCACCGGTAGAAATGTGACTTATTTTATCCTGTATGCTGAGTTTTTCTACAGCGCTTGCGCTATCGCCGCCGCCGATTATACTACGTGCGCCATTGTCTGTGGCTTCAGCCACCGCCAAAGCTACGGTCTTTGTGCCCTTATCAAACGGTGGCATTTCAAATATACCCATAGGGCCGTTCCAGACGATAGTCTTTGCATCCGTAATCCTGCTTGCGAACTTCTTGGCGGTGCTTGGGCCTATGTCCACCGCCTGCCAGCCAGAGTCGATATCGCCCACGGCGATACGGTGCGATGCTCCCTGCTTCAACTCACGCACTACCCGATGGTCTACAGGCAACATTACTTCACAATCCACATCGGCGGCCTGATCCAACAGTTGCAATGCCTTATCTATAAAATCATTCTCACACAGACTGTTACCAATGCCCTTGCCTTTTCCCTTAAGAAAAGTATAGGCCATAGCCCCACCAATGATAATACGGTCGACCTTATCCAGCAGATTCTCTATCACGCCAATTTTATCTGAAACCTTCGCTCCGCCCAAAATGGCGACAAATGGCTTCTCAGGGGCGCTTAGCAACTCACCAAGGTATTTCAACTCCTTCTCAATAAGAAAGCCTATGACCCGCGGTTTCCCTTCCATTACTTGTGGCACGGTATACATCGAGGCGTTATCTCTATGCGCGGTGCCAAAGGCATCGTCAACATAAATATCTGCCATCTCTGCGAGTTGTCTGGCGAAATCATCTTTTGCCTGCCGCAGTTGGGCGTCTTCCTTCGCAGCTTTGTCTTTGATAGTCTCTTCCTTATGGAAGCGAAGATTCTCGAGCAGCATACAATCGCCCGGCTTAAGTGCCTGGGCTTTAGCCTTAGTCTCATCACCGATGCAATCGTCGGTAAAGAGAACTTCCTTGAGTAAAAGTTCCGACAGTCTCTTTGCAACTGGTGACAGAGAGAGTTTCTCGTCCTTTTGGCCCTTGGGCCTGCCCAGGTGACTCATAAGAATCAGAGAACCGTCACGGTCAAGTATGCTCTTTATCGTTGGCAGGGCTTTGACTATGCGGTCGTCACTAGTGATATTGCTGTTTTCGTCCAATGGCACATTAAAGTCGCATCGCATTAAAACCTTTTTTCCCTTCACATCGATATCAGCAACTGTTTTCTTAGCCATTTTTATACCTGCTGTAACAAGATTCTTTATGCTACTACCGCTCTGGTGGACGTTGGTTTTAGTTTCTGATTTATGCAGTTTCGTTGTCATAGTAGTCCCACCAGCTTACATACTTGCCATCTTTTCCATGATATCTACGCTGCGGTTTGAATAACCCCACTCGTTGTCGTACCAACTGACGACTTTGATAATATTGCCCTTGACCACTGTCAAAAGTGAGTCGAAGATGCTGGACGCGGGATCATTTACGATATCACTGCTGACTATCGGCTCATCACAGTAGACAAGTATACCTTTCATTGGTCCCTCGGCGGCGGTTTTCATTACACTGTTTACATCGTCAACAGTGGCTTTCTTTTTAACGTTGACCACCAGATCTACGATACTGCCGACCGGAATCGGCACACGGATGGCAAAGCCGTCAAGTTTACCATCGATTTCAGGAATAACTTTGCCGATAGCCTTAGCTGCGCCGGTCGTTGTGGGAATTATATTCACGGCGGCAGCACGAGCACGGCGCAGATCCTTGTGTATCATATCTGCCACTTTCTGGTCGTTAGTGTAAGCATGAATTGTAGTCATGAGCCCTTGCTCGATTCCAAATGAATCGTTGAGAACCTTGGCTATAGGTGCAAGGCAATTAGTCGTGCAGCTTGCATTGGATACGCATTTGACCTCTTTGGTCAGCTTATCGTCATTAACGCCCAAAACGATAGTCGCATCGATATCGTCTTTGGCCGGCACGGTCAGGAGAACCTTGCTTGCGCCGGCTTTGAGATGGTCGGCGTAACCACCTTTGGGGGATTCCGCTGTGCGAAAAATGCCGGTCGATTCGACCACAATCTTGACACCTATCTCCTTCCAGGGCAGATCAGCTGGATTCTTAACAGCCAGCACACCGATGGCTTTACCGTTTATGACGAGCTTACTGTCTTTGGCCTCAACAGTGCCGTTCCATTTTCCCATTACACTATCGTACTTGAACAGATGGGCAAGGCTCTTGGCATCTGAGAGGTCGTTAACGGCTACAAGCTCAAGCTCACCTTTCCGTTGCATAATTATTCTTGCCATAGCTCTTCCGATTCGGCCGAAACCGTTGATTGCAACCTTTGTTGCCATTTTTCATTTCTCCTTATTTCCAATAATATAAGCGCGGTTTTTTATGATTTAATCCTGCCACAAATATGGTTGTGGGCAAACAGAGAGAGTACTTTAGTTAGAAGTGCTATTGCTGTCAAGTTTTTATTCTCTCGATACTGGGAAGTGTATGCGTGTCGAGTTTATATGTAGTTTTTTGGCCCATGGCAGTGCAGTGAGAGGTGAAAATATGGGCAGGGATTCACACTATCAGGTACCTATCAATTGTTCTATTTTGGTTAGCCCCCTGACTTGTCAGGGGGGTAGATTCTGCAAGGCAGCCTGTACCCTGAACACTGTCCGCTGTACCCTATCACCTATCCCCTATCCCTGATACTATTCACGATTCACTGCGGCCATCGGCCGCTCTTGCCTTCGCTTTTCGTATTGGTTTTTCATTTATGAATCGGCTGATGTTGCGGACAGCCTGGCGCAGACGTTGCTCATTTTCAACAAGAGCTATTCGCATATACCCCTCACCATTTTCGCCAAAGGCCCTGCCAGGAGCTATCGCAACCTCAGCGTACTCCATCAGGTCCATCGCGTAATCGATAGTTCCCTTGCCTTTGAGGTGCTCGGCTGCAACTTTGGCCCATACGAACATGCTGGCACGAGGCTTATCTACTTTCCAGCCGATCCTATCCAATCCTTCACAGAGAACATCTCTACGGCTGCAGTATCTCTCGTTTTGCGCGATTATCTCATTATCACAGTGCCTCAGCGCTATAATGCCGGCAATTTGAATCGCCTGGAATATGCCATAGTCGTAATAACCCTTTATGGTTGCAAGATAGTCAATCATGTCCTTGTTGCCCGCAACAAATCCTATGCGAAAGCCCGCCATGTTGTAGGGCTTGCTCAAGGTGATGAACTCAACGCCAACGTCTTTTGCACCTTTGGCCGATAAAAAGCTCGGCGCTTTATAACCATCAAAGCAGGTCTCGCCATATGCGAAATCATGAATAACCGCGATTTTGAAGCGCTTGGCAACATCCACGACTGTCTCGAAAAATCCTTCCTCGACGGTCATAGTGGTCGGATTATGGGGGTAGTTTAGAATTAGAAGCTTTGGCTTGGGATACAGATTCTCGCAGACCATCACAACGGTATCGATAAACTTCTGGTCATTGCCCAGGGGCACGGTTATGACGTTTGCTCCTGCTAATGCGACCGAGTAGTTATGTATAGGAAAAGCCGGATCCGGCACAATCGCGGTATCACCCGGGCCCAGCATCGCCAGACAAAGATGGCTAAAGCCCTCCTTTGAGCCGATGCACGCGAGCACCTCAGTTTCCCAGTCGAACTGGACGTTCCATTTCTTCTCGTATTTGATAGCTATTTCTTTTCGCAGGCCTTTAATGCCTTTTGATGCACTATAACAATGGTTGCGCCTATCCTGAGCTGCCTCGCATAGCTTATCAATGACAATCTGCGGAGCTCCATCGGATGGATTACCCATACCCAAGTCGATAATATCTGCTCCTTGTTGTCGTTTGGCCAGTTTTAGCGCATTAATCCGGCCAAACAGATAGGGCGGCAAACGCGTTATTCTCTGCGCAGGCTCAATCTTGAATTCTGTCATTTCTCTAACCTATCTGCAAAGTAGAAGACTCGTCTATATACAATCGGACAGCTTACAGAAAACAGGTAAATTTTCCAACGATTTTATTCTTGCCCCATCGGAGTGAGAAAATTAGAACACGCCCGGCAGGACTCGAACCTGCGACCTACGGATTAGAAATCCGTTGCTCTGTCCGGCTGAGCTACGGGCGCTTAAATCTTAAGTCGTTGTAATTTAAAAACTTCCTACATACATTGTCAATCCTTATAGCCTGAAAACCTTAGAATACACCCATTTGCATAAATTTTGTAGCAGTCGGAATAGGTTTTCCCAAAATTTTGTTTAGTCACTTATTTTGAGATTGAAGGTCTTCCATACGTACCGCCAGATAATATTCCCTCGTTTTCGTTATGCTCGCATGTTCCGCGAGATACGGTGCTTTTGTCTAAAGCCGTTCGTTTGACATTTTAGGCTGGTTGCGCTGCTATTTTCGATAGTATCCGACCGTTACCATATAAATCGGCTCAAGGCAATCCGGCAGCTGCAGAACCCTGCTAACTGCAGCATCGTCAAATGCACCGACAGCGACCGAACCGAGTCCCAGAGCTTCCGCTTGCAACTGCACGTTCTGTGCGGCGTGGCCTGCCTCCATGTAGACATAGCGAATACCTCTTTGGCCGTAGCGTCCCGTTGTCCTTTCAAAGTCGGCAATGAAGACCATCGTCAATGGCGCAACCGCTATAAACCCTTGGCCCCACGCGGCAGAAGCCAACGCCGAGCGAATATCCTCATCAACTAAATTTTCAAGAGCATGCCTTGCCTGCAAATAATGAAACAGTCCATTCGCCGCGGTACGTCGCAATGGGTCGCCGGTTACAATAAAAAGTTCCAACGGATATGTTGCCCCTGCCGAAGGAACGGTGCGATATTTACTTTTTTTGCTTTGTCCCTGAGCGGCTAAGCCACAAGCTGCCCAGGCTAACTGACTAATCTGCTCAAAGCTAAGCTGCCTCGGCAAAAAGTCTCGCCGGCTCCTTCTACTCGCAATCGTTTGTTCCAAAAATGTTGAGCCTTTGGTGTCCGGTTCTGGAAGAGTAATTAATTCGCGCACAGGTTATTCATTTCCGATGATATTTTTTTCAACACTATCATACTTGCAGGATTCAGATGTTTCCATAATTTCCATCTATGCAAAATTAGGTAGCAAGCTCATTAGCGGTTTAATTCGGCACATTGCTGGTTAGCCAGTTAGAAACAAATATAACAAAGTCCTTAAAGTCAACCGTACAATCGCCATTCAAATCACCTGTGGGCGGGTCAGAGCATACAAACTGGGCAATCTCATTTTGACTCAACGCATAGTTGTAAATACGAACATCATCAAGCAAGCCGTCATAAAAACGAAAGGTTGCCTCGCTGTTTCTTGCCATGTTGACATTGGCTGAGCTGCTGGCTATTTGGCCGATATGCAAGGTCGTACTCTGCAGCCTGCCATTCAGGTATAACTTAAGCTCACTTCCATCATAAGTCCCCGCTATATGTTGCCAAACACCGTTAAATGAATTGTCCACAGGAAACTGAACCATTTGCCACCACTCATTATCGTAGATGAAAAACTCTATGGTATTTAGACCAAAGTGCTTTAATCCATAAGTGTAATCGCCTTTCGTCACATAAGGATTATGTTCGCTGTTACCAGCATCGTTTGTTTTTACCCACGCCGCAATTGTAATCTCATCTGTAATATCCAGACTTGAATCATTGCCGCAGTCCACATAGTCATCCACGCCATCAAACTTTAGCGCGCCGTCGATAAAACCGCCACTCGGCTGCCAGGTAGGCCCGCCATACAGAATACCGTCATTGTCCCCTGCGTTGTCATGGGCTATTACCCCTTCTGACTCGTCCAGTTTCCAATGCGCTACAAGGCCAGCAACCGTTGGCCCGGCAGATATGACCAGGTCCACCGCAGAACCGCTAGACACCCAAGTCCCCGCTGCAGGGACCTGACTTATCACGTGTCCTTTTGGGACAGTATCGCTATGGGCCTCACTAATTGTTCCAACGACCAGACCGGCAGAAGCAATTGCCGATTCCGCATCAGCCTGGGCCATACTTACCACATCAGGAACCTGCGCATCGAAAGCAGGCTCACCACTAAGGACTGTTAGCTGGTAATCCTCTTTGTAAGCTCTATTGTTAGTCTCATCACTTTCAGCCACGTCGTTATACGCATCTATAATCCATCCGACATAATAAATGCCAGCAGGAATATTCGTTGGGAAAGTCCCTTGCTCGTGCCAGTCGCGGACCTGATATGGTCCCAAACTGAGATGACTTACGCTGGAGAATAAATAATCTGAATCTGATATATAAGTATTGTCCGACACATAAATCTTTACCAAGAAGGAACCTGCTGCATACCCGTCACCACCGTTTACCATCCTGAAACCAACCTCAAAAGATTGTCCGGGCTTACCTGCTACTACCGTTTTAGGCGAAAAACTCCGATACGCTTCACCAGCATCGTACAAATCAGGCTCAGGAACATGGTAATTTATTTTCCATCCAGCCCTCTTCAAGCGGCCCAGACCAACGTGCGGGAGAGGGTGGAGGACATTATCTCTCACACACACGTACCATGTCTGGTTGACAGGCTCATCATCGAATGCCATAGGCAGCAATTGCTGTAAAAAAATATCAGCATCATCTTCCGGATCATCGTCCTGCCCTTCGTCTGTCTTTTCCCCTTCGTTGTCCCAGACACAGAGATGGTCAACTGGCCCGCCATGAGTGTCGTTTGAAAGGTAAATTTCATAATCCCTGCACCAGAAATTTTCTGGGTCGTCCTGCGGTTGAACATCCACGCGGAAAAGAAGTGAAGTCACATAAGCTTCGGCTGGCGCATCGCTGATTGTCACGTCAAGACAAATGCGGCCTCCATTAGGTATGTTGATTGAGCCATCCCACCAATACTCAGAGGAACCTTCATAGGCCGAACCGCTAAAGGCAAGGCCTAATGAAAGCACTAAAATCGCCAATATTTTTTTAGTTTTCATCGTTCCTACCCTAAGAAAATTATTAATGCTTAATGGCGCAAAATATTAGCGCTTTTTGCGCCTTAGTACTATCTCGGATAACATTCTGATGATTTCATGTCATTTTTAGCTTTTCCTCAACTGTCTTATTGAACATTCATATTAAAAAATTTCCTCGGTTTTTTCAAATAAAAAGAAGCTCAATCGGTCTCACCGAGCATCAACTTGCAGCCCTTTTTATTTGACTGTATGTGGTTTAATCTTTAGTATTTTAACTGGTTACTTAATACTACAACGCCATTTAATAGTGAAAAATTTGTTTTATTGTGTTAAAATGCGAAGCACGAAATCCGAAACAATATCAAATGTTCAAAATCCCAATTTTCAGAACAAAAAAAGCGAATACCTGTCGACTGTTGCATTTCTGTTGTTTTAGTCATTTGAATTTTGGTAATTCGATTTTGTTTAGTGCTTCGATATTCGGATTTCGAATTTAACGTAGTTAACATAAGGTTCTATATAACAAAAGGTTACCAATGTCGAATAAATCTAAGTAGCGTAGTAGTATTAAGAATAGGTTAGCATAATAACGTAAAAAACGATGAAGCGAATTAAAGGCAATAAGGGTTTGCTCAATAAGAAAAGGTTTGAAAAGTCAGAGCAAGAAAAAAAACAATGGCTGAAGAATCTGTCCTGGAAAAAGGCACTGAGATTACAGGAGAGCCTGATTTCGTCGGAACTTATCTGGGAATGGCGCGATAATTTTCTCGAAGATAACCCTACTTGCTTAAAAAAAGGCATACTCAAGAAATAAAAAGCATGAGAATTTTGTTAGAACAAGTCTATAAAAAGGTTGTACTCTTTTTAAACAGCGCTAACTACGAATATCTGATAATTGGAGGTATTGCTGCTGGAACTCTGGGCGAACCGAGGGTAACAGGAGATGTTGATGTCGATATAATGCTGGACCAAAAGGATATCCCTGACTTTTTGGATAAGGCAAAAAAAACTGGATTCATGGTTTCAAAAAAAAAGTGCCTTAGAACGGCAGAGCAAACCGGCACTTTTCAGATAAACTACGGAGATTTTCATATCGACTTCATTATTGCCTCGACTGATTTGGAAACGCAAGCGTTTAAGAGGAAAAAGACAATTGTCTTATACGGCATAAAAGCCTTTTTTCCTACTCCTGAGGATTTAATCCTATTCAAAATCATCCCTGGGCGCAAGCAGGATTTATTAGACGTCGAAAGAGTCATACTGCGGCATAAAGAGAAACTCGATATAGGGTATTTGAAAACCTGGGCCCAAAAGCTATCTAACCAGGCCGAGGATATGAGGATATGGAATGAACTTAACAGATTACTAAAAGGTTAAAAAACAGGATTTTTAAGCAGGTCCATTGTCAATACACCAGCAAAATTGATTTGCTGCAATTAGGAAAATAATCAGTTAAAAATGCGATTGCCCAAGCCAGGGACAATTGAGATTGTGCCGTCCATATTGAGCGCCGATTTCGCCAGGCTGGCCGACGAAATAGCTGTGGTCGAATCGGCTGGGCTAAAAATGGTACACCTTGATGTCATGGATGGCCACTTTGTCCCAAACATCACAATCGGGCCGCCTGTAATAGCAAAGCTTCGCAAGTATACCAAACTCGTTTTCGACAGTCATTTAATGATAAGTGAGCCGGATGAATATGCCGAGCGTTTCATCGAGGCTGGGGTTGACCATATTACTTTCCATATCGAAGTTGCCGAGGAGCCGGAAAAACTTATCGATAAACTACACAAGCTCGGCTGCAGCGCCGGTATATGTTTGAATCCTGAAACACCTGTTGAAGCAATCGAGAAAGTCGCACCTCTATGCGATATGATCCTTGTAATGACAGTGCACCCGGGCTTTGGCGGGCAGGAATTTATGCTGGATGCCGCAAAAAAAGTTGCCATTATTAGACAAATTGTCGGACCCGATATCCGCATCGAAGTCGACGGAGGTATAGACCCTCATACAACGCCAATTGTGGTTTCATACGGTGCGGATACACTTGTAGCCGGCAACGCAATCTTCTCCGAAACCGACCGTATCGCTGCTATCCAGGCCATTCGAGAGGCCTGCGGCTGACTTTTTATGCCTAAGGCTGCCCATTTTTTGGTACAATATCGACTCTGTTAAATTTGAACTGGTATCTATAAAACTGCCAACAAACAGAAAAGAACAAAACGTTCGTATGGCACAAGAATCTAAATCAAAATGGAACGGTTTTTCATTAAGGCCACGCAAAGAAATGCCGGAAGGCCTTTGGATGCGATGCCCGGGCTGTGAGCACATGCTATACAAAAGCAGCGTAGAGAAAAATCTCAACGTCTGTCCGGAGTGTAACTATCACTTTCGTATCGGAGCAGAAACCCGAATCAAGTACCTGGCCGACGAGGATTCCTTCCAGCAAGTTCTCAACAATATGAAAACCAGCGATCCACTTGGCTTTAAGTTCAGAGGAACAACGTACAAACAGCGTGTAAAGGCCGACGAAAAGAAGAGCGGTTCAAAAGAAGCTATGCTGATAGGCAAGGCCTTTATCAAGGCAAGGGGTGTTGTCCTGGCCGTGATGGAGCCAAATTTCCTCATGGGCTCTATGGGTTATGTTGTGGGCGAGAAATTCTGTACAGCGGTCGATATGGCTATCGAAGAGTCGCTGCCGCTGGTGGTGGTTAGCTGTTCGGGCGGAGCAAGAATGCACGAGGGAGTTGTATCATTAGGCCAAATGGCCAAAACCTCCGCGGCTCTAGCACAATTTGATGAAGCCGAGGGCCTTTTCATTTCCGTTTTAACCGACCCTACAACCGGTGGTGTCACGGCGAGCTTTGCGATGCTCGGCGATGTTATAATGGCTGAACCGGGTGCGCTCATCGGCTTTGCTGGTCCTCGAACCATCGCTGAAACGATAAAGATGGAGCTGCCGGAAGGTTTTCAAACAGCGGAGTTTATGCTCGAACATGGCTTTGTTGATATGATTGTGCAAAGAAAGGACCTGCGAAGCGAAATCGCGCGTATTATCGACTACTGTCAAAAATGATTCTTACGCCTCCGGCGTATAAATTAGCACGTAAGCCTGAGGCTTATAAATTCGTGTTTCAACGTTTGACAACGCCGGCAAAATCTTCTCTTTCACTCCTAGCTAAATATCCGTATAATCTTATAAAAATAGCGTACAGCGGATAGCGTATAGCGTACAGGAATAATTATCCTAAGCGCTAAACGCTTTACGCTAAACGCTGAACGAGTGGATAATGGGTTATTTTCGCCAAAATATTGAAAAGGCAAATGGTTACGAGCCGGGCTTTCAGCCTAAAGAGATAGACGTGGTCAAGCTAAACACTAACGAGCATCCTTATCCGCCTTCACCTGCGGTGATGAAAGCCTTAGCAGGGATAAGGCCCGAGCAGCTTCGCCGATATCCAGATCCATCGGCAAATGCATTCCGACAAGCAGCAGCCGAAGTCAACGGCGTTGAATCTGAATGTATTATGGCCTGTAACGGCGGAGATGAACTGCTGAGAATCGCTTTTGAAGCATTCTGCTATGAAAATCGCCCGGCAGCCTATCCTGTTCCAACCTATTCACTCTATCCGGTGCTGGCCAATCTTCAGAATTGTAAAGCGATTGAAGTACCGTTTGATGGTGAGTTCAACCTGCCAGCTAAATTAGCTGGTACAAATGCAGCACTGACTATCGTCTGTAATCCAAATGCTCCTACCGGCAGTTTTGTGAGCGTCGAGGAGTTGGC
>CAYNTC010000022.1:0-15724 GCA_964399795.1 uncultured Pirellulales bacterium
TTACGAATGTGCCGGCCAGCAGGAAACGCTCGATGAAGCTGTTGAACTGCTAAAGCCTGGTGGCAGGCTGATGCTCATTGGCATTCCGCGTATTGAGCGGGTCTCATTTCTTATTGATAGGCTTCGCAGAAAAGAGCTAACGATAATAAACGTCAGACGACAGAATAAATGCACACAGGTTGCGATTGACCTGATAGCTTCTGGAAAGGCCAAGGTTGACTTTATGATAACTCATCGGTTCGAATTGGTACGTGCGCAGGAAGCCTTTGATATGGTTGCTGGTTATCGCGATGGCGTAGTTAAGGCAGTAATTGAAATTTAGCTGAGACTTGATAGCAAGAGAATCAATCATTTTTGGTTTATTTTTTTGAGGCAAATTTTAAAAAAATTGCGTTTTTGGGGATAATTTGGGAGCGATTTTAGGAGCAATCGTTGTTTTTAGGCAAAAAACTCAGGTGGTAAGGTTGGCATGTAGGGTTTGGGCAAAATAGGCAAGAATAATATGGTAAAAAATGAGCAAAAAATGACAAGAAATGAGCAAAAATGAGCAGGTTTTGAGCAAAAATTGACAAAAATTAACACTTTTTGAACCACTTTTTTATGAGCATTTTATGTTATTTATTGTGGATAGCTGATGTCTAAAATTGGCCAAAAAGATGGACGCGAAGTGATTGGTGATTGGTGAACGTTGATTCGTTGTTCGTCATTTCGACCATATCGGAGAAATCTATTCAATACCTGTCATTCTGCACCCATTCGGCTGTATTCAAGGCAAGCTATGATGCGGAATTGCAGGGTTGGAGGTTGTGAATAGTCGTTAGTATTCAGTGAATAGTATTTAGTTGAGAAAATTTGCGATTTTGGGTATTGTGTGGTTTGAAAGTGTAACGGAAAAATGGTGTATTTAATGAAATTGGATAATAAAGGATTCATGAACGATGTCAAAAAAAGGTTTGCTCAGGAGGACTATAGACCAGAGCTAGTGATTGCAGCTTACAGGAATGGTCGCATTCTCTTTGTTAAGTCAACAAGGAGCGGAGTATGGAACCTGCCGCAGGAGGGTGTACATGAAAACGAATGCATACGGGACGCATTTCTCAGGGGGTGGGCTGAAGAATTGTGTAATATCAACATTAAAGGACTTCCAACGAGACTTCAGAATAACATCAAGACATGGATAGAGGAAGAGTATTTTGGTGGATCACTATCGAAACCTGAAATATTTCACTACGACCGAGCTATCACTGCAAGTAGATCAAGAGGTATATTCAGGAAAGGGAAGAAGTATTACTTTGTGGCAGCCCAATGCTTAAAAGACACATTAGACCTGATCGAGAAGGTTAGTCCCGACGAGGTCGATGACATTGAATTGGTAAATCTCGATGAGGCTAGGATTCTGATGATAAGTAGCGGAGTTGCATTTAGGAAAAGGCAGATTGTAGAAGAAGCTCTACGAAGGCTCAAAAAACAGAAATTAATCAAATGAAGGTGGGTAACATTAGGGAAAGCCATCTGTTAATGGCTGGGGAAAGTGCACAGGAAACGGGGACTGTCCTGAATAATCGTTCAATGAGAGCCATGTAGCCATGTAGGGTGTGCACCGCACACCACAATAAAATATAGATAATCGTTGTGCCGAGCACAACCTACAAAAATGGAGTATGTCTAACAAGCTAATACAGGCACATTACTTTCGGATGCAATTGCCATAGAGGCAGAGATAATGTTGTAAAGCTGAAAGATTCGATAGATAAGATAATGGTGGGGCATCCATTCTCCGTAGCAGAGCTTCCGGCCTTTGTAGCCGTGGCTACTACGGCGGAGTAGGCACTGCGAAGGATGAAAGCCCTCACCCTACAATTCTTTTAGAGATTGCCGCGCTCGGCTTCGCCTTGCTCGCAATGACGAGCTATTCACTAATCACCAATTACCAGTTTCGTAGGATGGGCTTTAGCCCATGCGGTTTATTATGATCATTGTTCGGTGGGCTGACTCGTGCTACGTAGCGAAGTGCTACTTCGCAGAGTAGTAAGCCCACCCTTGTATATTACAGTCGGCTGGCTAGTAAAATAGGTTTCGACCAACTGTTTTAGGCCCTTTGCGGTCTCTCTGATAGCGAAAAGTTACTACATGGTACTCGTCTCGGCGCCCCGCTCCGCCAAAGCGCTTCGCGGAGGCGAGAAGGCCGAAGCCGTAGCGGGATCGGTTTATACAGCATGATGATATGGAATCTTAGGTTTTTGCTCCTGAGACACCTTATCCCGATGTATATGACAGTAAGTCTCATGGTTATAGATACTCAAGATATGCGTGCAGTTCGGAAACATGCATTTCCTGCCTTCAGGCGAAGTCTTTAGTGGTTTTTTCATCTTTACTCCTTTATGTAAAGCGTCAAACAAAAAAAGCCACAAAGGTTAGTTGTCTTCCTCTGTGGCCTAAAGATTTCCTAATCTTTTGTATTGTATTATATTGTATTGATTATACCACATTATTGGGCTTTGTCAAACAATCTTTTACTAATTATTACTCTGCGAAGCAGCGCGTCGCTGCGAAGTACGAGGGGACTGCCCCCTAAAGCATCTGGGAGCAAAATACCCGTTTAATAACCTCAAGGAACTTGGACCCACACAAACAGCGACGGCCATTTTCATTGATTATGGATGATTGATTATTTTAAGATTGCCGCACTCGGCTTCGCCTTTTACTTCGGTTTTACTTAGTGCTGAAGGTTGCGATTCATTCCAGAATGGCAATTTTCATAACATTTTAAATATAATAATATGGCATACGTAAAGCGCGTACGCGCTTTACGTATATGCTTTTTCTCGTGATTGATTGTTAAAATGCTGAATCAGAGATTGCTTCATCATGGCGATTCACAGAATGGCCAAGTAATGTAGGGTGCTATAATCGCACCGATTATAAGAATTGAAATTATAAATATAGGGTATTACATATCGGAAAACGTATAACTAGTGATTACCTTTTGGATGGCCGCCCTTTTTATTGGCTGAAAACACGTCGACTGCTGGGGAGCGCCGTGAAATAATTTCCCCTTGTATGCACTTACGACCAAGATTAGAATCCGCCTTTATGATAAAGGCAGGGATTGTTACTATTGGCAATGAGGTTCTAAGCGGCAGGATTATGGACCGAGTAGATGGAGAACTAAAGACAGCAGGGCTGTTGAAAATAAGTGTTTTTACGCAGTAAACCTAATGGCAGTTACAGGTAATTTGTCAATAATCGTTAATCCAAAAGGAGAGTATTATGGACCTGATTGTCGAACGTGTGAATGTGTGGGCCGCAACTATTAGAGACAAAGTCGGCGGCTTAGCGTATCTGCTCACCGGCCTGCGGGATGCAGGTGCTGACCTTGATTTCATCATCGCAAGGCGATCGCCGGAAAAGCCTGGCACAGGTGTTGTGTTTGTCACACCGCTACGTGGTGATAGGGAGGTCGCCGCGGCTGCGGAGTTAGGCTTTAACGTTACGAACAGCGTCCATTCGGTTCGCGTCGAAGGAGAGAATAGACCTGGCGTCACAGCCGAATTAACAGAAAAGCTCGCTGCAGAAGGGATCAGTCTTCGAGGACTCTCGGTGGCTGTGATCGGAGCAAGGTTCATCCTCTACATTGGCCTGGACTCCGCCGAAGATGCTGTAAAGGCTGCCGACATCCTCCAGAAAGCATAGAACGGCGGTTGGGAGTAAGGAATTAGTTTCGTAGGATGGGCACCGCCAAAGGCGGGCAAGCTTGCTACTCTGCGGAGTGCCTGCTCTGTAGTAATAACCACGGCTACAAAGCTCGGAAGCTCCCTCTGCGAAGCTATGCAGGGCGAAGCATAGCTGCTACGGAGAATGGATGACCCACTTTTTATTGGCCGAAACAATACGACTGCTCGGCTACGCCAAGAAGGCGTTTTCCCTTGTTCCCGTTCGCGGACAAGATTAAAATCCGCCTTTATGAAAAAGGCAAGTATTGTTACTATTGGCAATGAGGTTCTAAGCGGCCGGACGGTTGATACAAATGCTGCGACTCTGGGCAGAGAACTTTTATCAATCGGCATACCTGTTGTTAGTTGTTACACAATCGGGGATGATGTAGATGCGATAGTAAGGTCGCTAAATCTGGCATGTAGTGTTGCTGATATTGTATTGGTAACCGGCGGACTCGGTCCTACCGATGATGATGTAACACGTGAGGCGTTTGCGAAATTCCTTGGTGTCAAATTGCAGCTACAAAATGAGCTTTTGTACGCTATCGAGGAATTTTTTGCTCGTCGAGAACGACGGATGCCAGCGAGAAATAAATGCCAGGCTTATATACCGGTGGGTGCAAATGCTCTTTTCAACAATATTGGCACGGCTCCTGGCATAATGGCAATAGCCGGCGACAAGCTGCTTATTGCTATGCCGGGCGTTCCGAGAGAAATGGAACTGATGTTTATGGAATCAGTCCTTCCAGAGTTACGGCGATTTGCATCCGGACAGGCGATAATTTCAAAGATGCTGAGGTGTTTTGGGGCAGGTGAGTCGGCAATAGCTGAAATGTTAGGCTCTATCATGCAGCGCGGCAGGAATCCCCTTGTTAATTGTACGGCTAAATGCGGTATTATTACCCTGGAGATTGTCGCCACAGCAGCAAACGAAAATGAAGCACAGGCCATGGTCGAGAAAGACGAGAAGTTGATACGGACCAAGCTTGGAAGACTGGTCTACGGCGTTGGGGACCAGTCCCTTGCTGAGGTTGTAGGTGGCCAGTTAGCTCGGCAGGGCAAGACATTGGCTGTAGCGGAGTCGTGCACGGGCGGCACTTTGGCTAAGCTGCTAACGGATATTCCAGGAGCGAGTAGATATTTTACGTATGGGTGGTTTACATATAGCAACGATGCTAAAATTAGAGAGCTTGGAGTTGAACCTAAATTGATCGAAGAGCATGGTGCGGTTAGCTCTGAGGTTGCCAGTGCGATGGCTGAGGGTGCAAGGAGCAGAGCTGGAACAGATTTTGCAATTGCTATAACTGGCATAGCTGGTCCAACCGGCGCAACCGAACAAAAACCTGTGGGCCTTGTATATATTACTGTTAGCAGCAACGGTGGATTGCAAACCAAGCGCTACATCATTTCTGGTGATCGTGATTTAGTGAGATTTCGAGCAGCGCTAACGGCGCTGGATGTGTTAAGGTTGGAATTGCAGGTTTGACTTATACGCGGATTTATGCTATAATAATCATGCAAAGTGTAATCAAAAGTTCGAGGTTTGTATGGCCAGAAAGCGCAGACACTTAGGAGAAATACTGTTCAAAGCCGGGCTTGTTGAGAAGCAAGCGCTTATCAATGCAATCAAAACAGCGAAAAAGAACAATAAGCGTCTTGGCCAGGTTCTGATCGAACTTGGACTGATAGATGAGGAGACATTGACCAAGGCGCTTGCAAAACAATTTGGGCTAAAATACGTCAATTTAGACCAGATTTCCATTCCATCCAACATCGGTAGTATTATTCCTGAGGAGCTTATAAAAAGGCATAATGTTCTGCCGCTTAACATGAACAATGGTAAGCTAAGAGTGGTAATCAGCGATCCGATGGACCTCGATATGCGGGACACGCTCCGACTTCGCTTAAACGCTGAACTTGAGTGCTATCTTGCGAATCCCAGGAAGATTAGCTCCTATATTCAGGAGTCGCTGGTTACCGTGAGTAAGCAAGATGACGACAGACTAAGACATAGCATAGATGCGACCGCAGCGGAACTTGCTGAAGTAGGTAGTGAACTGCAAGCGGAAGCTTTGCGAGCTCAGGCAGCCGGAGAAGATGATGAAGGTCCTATCATTCGATTGGTAAATCTGATAATTGATACCGCGTATCATATGCGGGCCAGTGACATCCATATCGAGCCAATGGCGGATCGAGTGCGTGTCAGATACAGGGTCGATGGTGTTTGCCTGGAGAAGGATAATACTCCGAAGAACATGCAGGCGCCGCTGATCGCACGTTTGAAGATTCTGTCAGGCATGGATATGGCTGAGAAACGACTGCCGCAGGATGGTCGTATTAAACGCGAGATAGCTGGGCAGGATATAGACTTTCGTGTGTCGGCGTTGCCCGGCAACCACGGTGAAAGCGTGGTGTTGCGTATTCTGCGTCCGGATGCGGTTAATATAGGCATTGAGTCTTTGGGATTCGAACATGATAACTACGAACTGTTTCAGAAGATAATCAAACGACCTAACGGCATCTTTTTAGTTACAGGGCCTACCGGTAGCGGCAAGACCACGACGCTGTACGCTGCACTGCAGGAACTTAATAAGCCGGACAAGAAAATAATCACGGCTGAAGACCCTGTTGAATACAACTTTGATGGGATGAACCAGTGTCAGGTCAGGGATGACATTGGGTTGACGTTTGAGCGCATTCTTCGATCGATGCTGCGACAGGCTCCAAATATCATACTCATCGGTGAGATTCGAGATAGCGCGGTGTCGGACATAGCGATTCAAGCGGCGCTTACAGGACACTTGGTTTTCAGCACATTACACACTAATGATGCGAGCAGCGCAATAACGCGTCTTATTGATATGGGTGTTAAGCCGTTTCTTGTTGCCAGCTCAATACAAGCTATTATGGCGCAGCGACTTGTGAGGGTGATTTGCAAGAAGTGTAAAGAGGTTGATCCGAATCCAGACCCTCAAGATCTGCGATTGCTTGACATTACGCCTGAAGATGTAGAGAAGTATCCTATGTACAAAGGAGCTGGTTGCAGTCAGTGCCAAAATACGGGCTTCAAGGGCAGAATCGGTATATTTGAGATGATAGAAATGAACAATGAATTGCGAGAGTTGGCCTTTAGAAAAGCAACGGCTGGTGAAATAAGAAAAGCAGCTAAAGCCAGCGGTATGCGGACACTGATGGAGGATGGTAAGCTCAAGATATTCAAGGGGACAACGACACCCGCTGAGGTAGCGAGGATCACTCAAACGGAAGGTGTAGTTGTAGATTGAACATGAATGATTATTAATCGGGGACTTTGAGATGGCAACGGTTAATATGGACAGACTGCTGCAGGCGTGCTTTACACAGGGGGGCTCAGATATACACCTTGTCGTTGGGCGGTCACCCGTGCTTCGGATAGACGGGCGATTGCGATCGCTGGAGACAAAGGTTCTTGAGCCGGATGATACTACGGCCCTGATGAAGAGTATCACGCCGGATAGAAACCAGCAGGAGCTTCAAGAAGAAGGTGGGACGGATTTTGGGTTTGCATTCGGCGAGCAGGGCCGGTTTCGCGTGTCTATCTTTCGGCAAAAAGGGAATATATCATTGGTTTTACGTCTTATACCCTCGAAGATCATGACTTTTGAGGAGATAGGATTGCCAAAGATTTGTGCTGCTTTGTGCCGCAGACCAAGAGGGATGTTTTTGGTTACGGGCCCAACCGGATGTGGAAAGACGACCACTTTAGCTTGTATGGTAAACTATATTAACGAAAACTTTGACCGCCATATTATAACCGTTGAGGAACCGATAGAGTATTATCATACGCATAAAAAATCTATTATTAACCAGCGAGAAGTTGGTGTTGATGTACCGAGCTTTGGCGAGGCGTTAAGACGTGTTCTGAGAATGGATCCCGATGTGATTTTGGTAGGCGAATTGCGGGACCTCGAAACAATTGAATCTGCCGTCAGGGCCGCTGAAACCGGCCACCTGGTCTTTAGCACAGTTCATACAACGAGCGCTGCAGGAACGATTACCAGAATGATTGACGTTTTTCCCGTAGACCAGCAAGAGCAGATACGTATTCAGTTGAGCAGCAATCTGATAGCAGTTCTCAGCCAAGCCTTGTGCCCGTTAGCCACCGGTAGAGGGAGAGTTGCCGCATACGAATTCATGGTTGTAACGCCAGCCATAGCCAATCTTATCCGCGAGAACAAAACTTATCGAATCGATTCGAGCATCCAGACGGGCAAGAAGCTGGGGATGCAGCTTCTTGATGAACACCTTTGGCAGCTCTACGACGTAGGTAAGATTACTCTGGATGAGATGATTGACAAGAGCCGGCAGCCAGGGGCTTTGCAGGAAAAGGCTATTCTGAAGATGAATGCTGCTAAGGGTAAGGCGGGAAGAAAGAAAAGGGAAGCTGTAGACAAGGAGATGGAGGATATGGGGCCGATTTTGAGAGCATGATTAGTTATGCTTATGTGCTGCAAATGCTGTCTGGAGGGTGTTTCGGGGGCTTTGGACGTTTGATTCACTCCATTTGTGTGTAATCGGAGTGCGTGTTAAGATTGATGTTATCGGCATAGCATGTCTTATAAATTAAGTGTCCAATTTATAATTTATTGTACAAGAACGTTTTAATGTCGTATAATAAAATAGGTATGAGGTAAGTTTTATTTAGGGGAAACTTATATGGCCAAGACTAAAATAGCGGAAAAACTTCCTCCTATCGAGCAACTGCGAGGCAGACCGCTCGGTCGGATATTGATGAAGATGGGGTTGTTGAGCCGTGATAGGGTGCATGAATGCCTGAAAGTTCAGAGCCAGCGGAATGGGAGCGTGCGGATAGGACAGATCTTCGTGGAACTGGGATTGGTGGGTGAAAATGAGCTGCGTATCGCACTGGCGGCTCAGCGAGGTATGGAATATGTGAACATAGACGGGCTGGAAATACCTCCTGATATAATCGAAAAGGTTCCCGCACAGATGGCCAAGACATACCATATAGTTCCTATTGAGTATGACAAGAAGCGGAACCAGCTCACTGTAGCACTGGATAATACAGATAACTTCAGAGCGACTGACGACCTGAGTACCCTGATGGATTTTAAGGTCATTGCGAAGATAACTGATCCGAGTGCTTTAGAGAGCACTTTGACCAAATACTACGAAACGCAGGATGAGAACATCACCGAGCTTATAGGTGAGATACAGGCAGATACTTTTTTAGCGGAATTCGAGGGTAGAAATCAAAGTATTGACCTTGATGAACTGAAAGAGCTGTCGGAGTCAAATCCCGTCAAGAAGTTGCTGAATTTGGTACTTCTGCAGGCGATACGGGATAAGGCATCGGATATCCATTTCGAGCCGTTCGAAAATGAGTACAAGATGCGATATCGTATTGATGGTGTTTTGTATGAAATGATTCCGCCACCGAAATACATTGCGGCTGCACTGAGCTCGCGTATCAAGGTTATGGCTGACCTGGATATAGCTGAACGTCGTCTGCCCCAGGATGGGCGAATATCACTAACTGTCCAAGGCAATCCGATTGATCTGCGTGTAAGCGTTCTGCCGACGATGTTCGGAGAGAGTGTTGTCCTGCGTATATTGGACAGGACTCAGGTCAGTTTTGATCTGGAAAAGCTGGGATTGCGACGGGATAACGTGGCATTGGTGCGTCAACTGATTCACAAACCTAATGGCATTATAATCGTCACTGGGCCAACAGGGTGCGGCAAGACCACGACGCTTTACTCAGCGCTTAGTGAATTAAATGACATTAAGACGAAGATAATTACGACGGAGGACCCTGTAGAGTATGACATTGATGGTTTGATTCAGGTTCAAATGAAACCGGATATAGGCCTTACATTCGCGCGTTGCTTGCGTTCGATTCTACGTCAGGACCCGGATATCATACTTGTTGGTGAGATTCGTGACCTTGAGACGGCGGAGATTGCGGCGCAGGCGTCGCTGACTGGTCACGTAGTGTTTACAACTTTGCACACGAATGATGCCCCGAGTTCTATCGCTCGAATTCTGGATCTGGGGGTGGAGCCATTCCTTGTGACTGCTACGCTTGAAGGTATCGTTGCTCAGCGATTAGTCAGAAGAATATGTGAGAATTGCAAGACACAATTCGAGCCGAATGAGACACAATTGCGCGAGTTGGGTATTACGGAAGACGACGTCAAGGGCAAGAAGTTCTACTATGGACGAGGTTGTGATAGATGCAATAACACCGGCTATAGGGGCAGGATAGGTATTTTTGAGATTATGACGTTCAACGATGAGATGCGCGAATTAGTAATGAATCGTGCGTCGACGAATGTTCTGCGTGCTGCAGCTCAGAAGGCCGGAATGAGACTGCTGCGGGATAACGGCTTAGCTGCAATCTACGACGGTGTTACCACCATCGATGAGGTGGTCAAAGAAACAATAATTGAATGATAATGTTAGCAATCTGTGATAATTTTATAGAATGACCCGTCAGGGAGCATTAGTTTATATTTTTTTGTGATTTTTTAATGGAAGTGTCGAGTTCAATTTGAGGTAGTTTAAAATGTCTGTTTTTCAGTATACAGCACTGGACTCGCAGGGGGTAGAAATAAAAAATGAGGTTGAAGCCCTCAGTGAGAAGGAAGCAATAAGCAAGATACGGAACATGGGATATTTCCCGACGAAGGTTCGTTCGCGAGCCGCAGAAAAGGTGGCTGCGAAAGCTGCTGTGAAACCAAAACGCAGACGAGGTGCTGGCGGCAAGGTCAAGGTTAGATATATAACAGAGTTTGCCAGACAACTTTCTACGCTTCAGGATGCGGGTTTGCCTATTTTGCGTTCGTTGCGTATCTTACAAGAACACCAGAAATCGGGAACGTTCAAGAGGGTCATCGGTTACGTCGCCGATGATATTGAAGGAGGTTCAACACTATCAGAGGCGATGGCCAAGTCCCCAAGAACTTTTGATCGGTTATTTGTGAACATGGTGGCGGCTGGCGAGGCCGGCGGTGTGCTGGACTTGATCCTGGCACGTGTGGCTGACTTCAAAGAAAGTGCCATGAAGCTCAAGTCTCGTGTCAAAAGCGCGATGATATATCCGCTTGTTGTTTTGAGCGCGGCGTTTCTCATTCTTCTTGGGTTAATGAAGTTTGTGATACCACAGTTTGAGACTGTGCTTACAGAGATGCTTCAAGGTCAGGAGTTGAACAGAATGACCAGGACGGTACTGGGGATAAGCAGTTGGATCGCGTACGGACCAGATTGGGCGCCCGAGATTTATGGTGTACGGATAGGGGGTTGGGCGGTTTTGTTGGCGATGCCGTTTCTGATTGTTTTTCTGATTAGAGGTGCCAAGCAGTTTCGCCCTGGCAGGTTAGTTCTGGATACTATCAAGTTGAGATTGCCGGTCATGGGTCAGTTAACAAATAAGGTTGCTATTACAAGATGGACGAGAACGCTTGGGACGCTTATCAGTGCCGGTGTTCCGATACTGGATGCGCTGAATGTTACACGTGAGACAGCGGGCAACGAGGTTTACGCCAACATGTTAGCGAGTGTTCACAATTCGATCCGGCAGGGCGACACGTTCGCAGGTCCGTTGCGGCAGTCAAAGACGGTGGATTTGATCGTATCTAATATGGTTGCGGTAGGTGAGGAAACCGGTGATCTGGACAAGATGCTACTGAAGGTAGCGGACAACTACGACGAGCAGGTGGAGGTGCTGGTAGGGTCGATGATGTCACTTCTTGAGCCGATCATGATTCTTGGGCTGGGCAGCGTTGTAATGCTCATTGTTATGTCAGTGTTTTTACCGATGATCCAGGTTATTTCAGGGTTAAGCTCCACTGCGAGTTAAAAAACTAACGTTTAGTACAAGGAGAAGAAAATGAATCCAATTATCAACAAATCCAAAAGCAAGGGGGCATTTACGATTGTCGAATTGCTGACGGTGATGAGCATCATTGTGATCCTCATAGGCCTTCTTGTGCCGTCGCTGAATAGAGTCAGGCGATATGCAAGGATGGTAAGGCAGAAGGCCCAGTTCCACAGCATCGAGGCAGCCATGGAACTGTTTTTTAACGAGCATGATGGTTATCCGCCATCGAGTGCGTTGGATGGGTCGACCACAGGTGGTGGTTTGCCGTACTGCGGTGCGATGAAGCTTTGTGAAGCGATGATGGGTCAGGACTTGATGGGTTTTCACCCGGATTCTCGTTTCCGAAGCGATGGGACGATAGATGGTACGGCGGCTACCCTGCTATATGGATTGCCTGAGACTGATCCACATTATGTTGATAACTTGCGAATGAGAAGAGGGCCGTATTTACCGCTTGAGAATGCCAATGCCTACGCATTAGAAGATTTATACGAGGATACAAGTGTTCTTCCAAGTGACAGATTCGTTCTGTGTGATGTGTATGCGCGGGTGAAAAATCGTAGCTCCGAGGGCGCGTCTACAATTGGTATGCCGATATTATACTACAAGGCAAACACATCTAACAGCCTGCATGATCCAGCGGTAGTACCGACACGTACCGACGACATGGGTAACATATATAATTATTGGGATAACCAAGATTTGGTTCTTTTAGGAAAGCCCAGTGATCCGGGCGCGGCCGACCACGAGCTTGCTGAGCCGGAAAGGTTCTATAAGAATACAAGGAATGACAAGATTACAACGCCGAGGCCTTATAGAGCGGAGACCTTCATTCTCATTTCCGCTGGTTTTGACGGGGAGTATGGGACGTCTGATGATGTGTGCAATTATGACTGGAAGTATCGTCCGTAGCTGCAGCGCCGAGGGCTGTTAATAGGATGGAATAATAAGTATATACCAGTGTTGAGGTTATTATTTTGAAAGAGGACAACTGTGGTGCGTAAGAGGACAGGCTTAACAATTATAGAGTTGATAACGGTCATTGCGATAATCGCGCTGTTGGTTGGATTGCTGATACCTGCTTTGAATTCGGTGCGCAATGTTGCGAAGGGGACGAAGCAAAAAGCGCAATTTACTACGGTTGAGCTGGCTCTTGCTGCGTTCAAGAGTGACTATGGCGATTATCCGCCGTCGGAATGGTGGGCACCTCCACCGGCGACAGCGGGTTTACGCGATTACTGCGGTGCACAGAAGCTTGCTGAGGCGCTTCTTGGATGGGATCTGATGGGATTTCATCCCGACTCGGACTGGCGGGCTGATGGGATGAATGGAAAATCATATTGGGTAGGTGGTGCGGAATATGCAGCCGGTTCTTACTTTTTCTATGATCCCGATAGTGAAATCGATATGAATAAGAGAAAGGGACCTTATCTTGAGCTGGCGACCACAAGTGCTTTTACATTGAACGAGTTGTTTGGCGTTGGTCTGGCCGATCCACTTCGGGGCGACAGATATGTGATTTGTGATTCCTTCGGTGTCAAAAAGGTCAATCTTGCAAACGGCGAGACGGTAACGGCTGGCACGCCAATTCTTTATTATAGAGCGAATACATCCAGTAAAAGTATGGTTAATGATGCTACTGTGTTTGAACAGAATATCTACAATGTTCGGGATAATGCTCCTCTTGTGATGCTTGGTAGAGTCAAGGATGGCGAGCAACATCCTCTTGTTGACCCGGCTGTTTTCTATTCATCAGAAGGCGGCGTAATCGACCCAAAAGTAACGGCAAGACCGTGGCCTTATCGACCGGACTCATACATACTGATCTCAGCAGGCCCTGATGGTTTCTACGGGACGGGCGATGATATCCACAATTTTTAGCAATTAAGCTGCTACCCTCATTTCACAGAGCAAGCTTATGACTATGAAAAGTCATAGAGGTAAATACGGCCTGACACTTGTGGAGATGCTGGTTGTCTTGGCGATTATTGTAATTCTGGCTGCGATTGTAGCGAGTGTTGCATCTCGAATTAACAACCAGGGCAAAGAAAGACTTGCTAAAAGTACTATTGAGATTCTATGTACTGCTTTGGAGCAATTTCATGATTACGAATATAGCTATTCGGGATCATATTTAGGTTTCGATTTTCCCTTGGACTGCAACGATTTTTCGGCTGATGTGCTTCAAAGCACATTACGGGACGCTTTGGGAGCAGGTGGTGTCACGATTACCGGAGGTGTTCACGAGCCGAGTTATTCGGGAAGCGAAGCATTGTATTTCTTTTTGAGCATGGTTCCGCAGTGCAAGCAGATTCTGGATAGGATTGATAGGTCTTTAGTAACCAGTGAAGATTCGAATGGCAATAGATTGAAAATTGTAATTGACGGTAGAGAGTATCCTTTATTTAGGGTTGTGGACCCTTGGCCTGTGAAGGGTCAAAAAAGCAAGGTGGGCAAGGCACTGCAATATGACTATTACAACGAGAAGGTCATTCCTCCTGACCTTGCTGAGGTGAGAAGTTTTCCAGTGCTTCGTTCAGCCGGTCCGGATGGTAAATTTGGCACGGATGATGATATAAGCAGTAAGTGAGAGAACAGATAATTTTATTATATACGGATGTTGCGGTCCATGGCGATGAGAGCAGTAAAGGCACAACAGGGTCTTACGCTAATAGAGATGACGGTTGTCATTGCGGTGATCGTTCTGCTTATAGGTCTGGCTCTGCCGGCGGTGCGGGCGTTTTTTGATGCGTTTGAAACTGGCAGTGCTGCCAGAAGTATGATAAGCGCAGCTTTGGCGTCGGCGCGTGCTTTCGCAGCGGAGAATCAGCGATACGCGGGTATTAGGTTCCAGAAAGATCTGCATGGGCGGCAGTACATGGTTTTGGTAGTTCAAGAACCTGACATGCTGGCGTGGGGCTTTTGTGCAGCCAAGGGTGTTAAGCCGATAAAACTGCCGGAGTCGATAGGAGTGATGGATTTTACAATTGTGACCGGTCGAAACACGGTTAATCCTGTAAACTCTCAGGAGGTTAGACTTGATGATCTTACATTGGGAGGAGATGGTCTTATTAACGAACCTTTTGAGATTACAGATACAACTACATTTTCTATCATTTTCTCTCCTAATGGAAAGCTCGTGGTTCATGGTGTCCAAATAAGAAATAGAGACGGCTATGTTGATAGTGCCTCCAATGCAGGTATTAGCAGCGACGATATTTTCAATAAAAAGGCTCAAGTGGACGCAGGGATCGGGATGTTTTATCAGGATGATTATTTTGGGGCTTCCTGGAGCATGTATTCGAACCTCGGGTTAGGGCCGGAGCCGAGTCGGAGGAGTTTTGTTGTTTATAAAAAAGATAAATTTAAGCAGGCCTACGAAAAGGGAAGGGCCTGGTCGGGCTATCTTGTGATGTTGACCAATGAAGTAACTTATGTCAGTCCTCATACAGGGGCACTGATATCAACGGATTGATTAACTTATGATAGGCAGGCTACAACATAATGGTTTTTCTCTCATGGAGACGTTGTTGGCGGTTGGTGCGCTTGCGATCGGGCTGCTCTTTGTAGGTGGGACATTTCTTACAGGTATTCACTTTTCCATTATTTCGACTGAGCGGACCATCGCTGCAGTAGCGGCTGAGGAGGCCTTTGCAAAGATAAGACTATACGGTGTTGACTTCAATGATCCGGGTTTGACCGCCGATCAGCTTACCGTCTTTAAAGCGCCAAGGCTCATCCCCAAATATGAGCTTATGTATCCTTCAGACACGGCATCTATGTCGCAGAAACAATACTGCTGGGCTGCCCTTTGCAGGCGGATCAACCAAGATAGCAAACTCGTACAGGTGACCGTCCTTATTAGCAGAAAAGCTGGCAGCAGTACACAATACTGGGGCAGGCAAAGTCCAGGTGGTTGGCCCGGGCTCGAGCAGATTTCATTGCCTTGGCCGATTCTTGTCAGTGTTACGCGAGACGCAGCACACAATGCCAATGAACTCTCGATAGGAGATGCTGTAGCATCTGATGGCGTTGATGAGAGGGCTTTCATTAATGATGGCAGCATAATAGTAGATAACATGACAGGCCAGATATACCGTGTTCTGGAACGACGTGCGGATCAGCC
>CAYNTC010000023.1:0-15715 GCA_964399795.1 uncultured Pirellulales bacterium
CTATATCGGCAAATACCTACAAGCTGCTATAATTAAGAGTCATAGAGTAGTAGTAGTACGTCTTAACTTGTGTCCCATCCAGCCGTCTCTTGCCCTTGTTTCGAGTAACACCTTGGTAACGATTGCCGCAGAGACCGCACTTTAATAGTCCGGAGAGGATAAATCGGCTTCGCTGGCCGTTCCAGGTTTTCCCGTGAGTATTAAGTTTTGAAACATGCTGTCGCTGCTCGATTGATTTGGGATGATTTTCAAGCCTTTGTCTGGCTTGTTCAAACAGCCTTCTGCTTATCAATCCCGGATGGGCATCACGAATTACTATCCAGTCTGACTTGCCATTAGGTACCAATCTTGCGCTGTGTACATTTTCGCGGTCAACTGCCCGGCCCTGGCTTATTCTGTGGAAGCGGGCATCTGTCCTGCGGTTCCAGACCATATCTCCGGCATAGATCGGGTTGACCAGGATAGACCTGATAGTCGAATCTGTCCAGAATCCGCTGTAGATGTGAGACCACTTAGGCCCGCGTGGCGTAGGGGTATCTTCTTGATTGAGTGTGTCGGCAAGCGACTTGTAGCCTTTACCTTGCTCTGCATACATTTGGAAGATTTGTTTGGCTACTTTTACACGTTCCGGGTCACTTAATGTAAGTTTGGCCTGGTCACGTTTGGATATGTTCAGCGATTCGCCACGGGCAAGAGTACGAATTAGATTTCCTTTTTCATCGAGAAGCTGCTTTGAGCCATCGGGCATGAAGCGGAGTATAAAAAGAAATTTTCCCTCAGCATTTTCATAACGAAGGTCATAGCCGTAGGGGGGTGTGCCTCCCATCCACCAGCCACCTTCAACCTTTGAGAGCAGACCCCTGATAGTTACTTTAGATAAGTCTTTTGACTCCTGCCTTGCCTGCCACTGCTTTACCGGTCGAAGCAGATCATCAGTAGTATCGCCATTAAAGTTCTCGGTGACATAAAGGACTTCGACACCATGGGTTTTGAGGATATGCCTGTAATATCCCGCCTCATCGTTGTCGACCCTGCCAAAGCGTTTTACATCGTATACGATGATCCTGTCGAATCGCTTGGTTGATTTCTGGGCATCCTGAACCATCTGCTGGAAGGCACGCCTGCCCAGTGTGGATGTGCCGCTTATGGCATCATCGATGTAGAACTTTACCAGTCTAAGGTTGTGCTCGGCGGCGTAGGCTTCCAGAGCTTTCTTCTGGTCTGGGATGGATTGTTCCTGGCGGTCGGTCGAGCGGGCGGACGTAACCGACTGCTCGGCTATCCTGGCGGGTATTTGAGTTTTGTCGAATCATGTAAGTAGCGTCCATTAAAAGAGTTATAATCAGTTCTATAGAAGCCTATATGGGCGGATATATCAAGACAATATTGGCTTATCTGCCCAGATATTTGTGAAATTATCCGCCTTTTTGGTGTCTTCTGGGCCGATTTTGGTAGGGGAAGCGATTATTTTTTGTGATCCGGCAATAGTGGCAATATGCGGGTAATATTGGGTGATCTTTAGGCTTGGTTTACAGCTTATTTTCGATGAGATTTGGCCGTGTTACGTTTACGTTGTTTTGTTTTTTTTTCGGGTATGACTACTATTATCTGGCGCAGGTGGTAACTCGTTCTTATTGTTGGCTCCAGGTTCTATTACTTCGGCATCAACTTTTTTCGTTGCCAACTGAACGAGATCCACGAAAGTGCCAATTTGAACGTGGTACTGTTCTGGCGAACGTGGTAAATATCCCAAGCTTTGAAGATCGCTAACCAAATCTCTCGGGATTTTCCAGGCCAAGGCATAATTCTTTTCCCGTAAGGCTTTTGCAGCAAGATGCCTGGCCCAAGCAATCAAGCTACCGGCAACACTCTTAACATCGATCTCATCCACCAACTTTGCCGCTTCCCGACGATTAGCTTTTTCGTCACGTATAATTGTCTGGCGGCTGACTCTAAAGATTTCTGCAATTTCTTCCTGCGTATAGCCCTCCAATCTTAGGTAGGCAACACAGACTCGTCTGTCAGAGGTAGAAATTTCTTTTGGATCGAGAAATCCTTCACGAATTTTTTTAAGAGTATCTACAACGTTACCTGTCATAATATTGGTTCTCCATAAAACCAAATGGGTGTCCAGATTTCATCGCTGGCCACAATGTCTCACCAGAATTAGTCATCATCACTATTGCTAATCTGGAACATATACATGTCCTTTACGACGAGGACGGGCATATGTTAGAGCAAGTGCATCAGCATGATCGGGACTTCGGCCCAGCCTTTTCTTAATATTTTCCTTGGGTTCGACCTGAGTTTTACCTGTTGAAGAAACAAACCACTCGATTGCGACAAGTTCGATAGCCAGTTTGACAAATTCTTTGGGTATGGCTAAAGGCTTCTCTGATTCAGGATTAAGCGCTTCTCGCAATTTCCAATAACATTCAGCGCGAATATTTCTGTACTTGTCTGTGTCCAGTGCTACAACGCCAAAGTTCACTCCTGAGACGCGGCGATCTTGCTCTTTTAATCTATCAACCACACCTGCACCAATACCAATTTCATCAACCATAACATTTATCCAGGGAACCTGGTGTTTTTCAACGAAGTGAATCAGCCTGCCAACAATCTCCATTGTGTTGATGTTGCGGTGTTCCCGTACATCCTTAACCACCGGGCCCTGCCTAAAAACGAAGACTGTGCTATCATTCCCAGAACGTGCAACATCGACACCTACTCTTTTTTCCTCAGAAACAATTATTGTGCTTTTTGCACGTTCCTGGGCTGCAATGATCCAATCCGAAGGTATGAGCCCAAATTCCGATGCAGTTGGGAATTCCCCTAAAACTTTTGATTGGAACTGAGGGGATGCCTCCCCCCACTCTCTTCGCCGACCCTCAACCCATTGTGGGGACACAAGCTTTGGATAGATAATCTTTCCGGCTTTCACATTGGGGGAGTCCAAACAGCTTATATGAATTGTGTTCCACACAAGACTTGTGACCGCGTCGTAGAAGGGACCAATTGGCATTATTGGGTTACCAATGGCGAGCCATCGTGCTAAGGCACCAGCCATCTGGCCTTCAGCAACATCCCATATCTGACGGTCAATACCTGCTGCTTCATCAAATATTAGTAACAAATTTGCAGAATGAAATCCCTGGAAACGTGCTGGCTCATCAGTGCTCAGTCCAAGTGCGAACCAGTCATCCGCAATTTTTATCTGAGTCCGAAGGATCTCCCCACCTAAAGGTATGTGAGATTGCTGATACTGTCGACGTATCTCCGCCCACAGGATGTTTTCAACCTGCCGCCAGGTTGGGGCAGTTGTGATTACCAGGGAATTCGGAAAAGAATATAAAAACCATAGGGCCGCCCTGGCAGCAGTCCAGGTCTTTCCAACACTAAATCCGCTGGGCACAACTGTCTTGGGATTATCGCGGACACTAAGCAGTATCTCTTCCTGTTTATGCCAGGGCTGCTCGCAACCAAGTATATGCTTGCTGAAGAACAGAGGGTCTTGCTGGCACCGTTTCAATAGATTTTGAGCATCTTCTGTTTCGAGTTGCTCTATCATTGTGCTGCTCCGAAAGAACCGGAATGCTCAAGTTAATATCTTTTTTGAATAAGGTCGCAGTATCGCGGCTCAATCTCCGTGCCGAAGCATACTCTACCGGTTCGCTCAGCTGCTATAAGCGTGGTGCCTGAACCTAAAAACAGATCCAACACTATATCTCCTCGTGAGGAGCTGTTACGAAGAGCACGAATAGCCAAAGGCAGCGGTTTAATGGTTGGGTGCCCTTCATTGCGATGCGGTTTGTCATACCGCCATACCGTCGATTCATTTTTCGGTCCGAACCACCTTGTAGACTTGCCTTTCTTAAAGCAATAGAAGAATGGTTCATATTGATGCTTGTACTGGGCAAACAGTGAGCCGGCAAAGGCGCTCTTCGCCCATACCAGCAGATTTCGCATCTCCCATTTGGTGGCCGACAGTGAATTGATCACCGTGCCGATACGCGCCGAGGCAAACCAGAGATAAAGAGCAGCCTTCTCATCAGAAAATTGATAGGCATGTCCCAGCGATTTGGTCAGCAACTTTTGGTAACAGCTGACAGACATTTTGTCCCAATATCTCTCGCCATCCTGGCGTAACTTATGTTCCCAGTTTTTGCCGACTCTCCCACCTCGGTAATCAACCGCATATGGCGGATCGGTAAAGATAAGCTGTGCCTTTCTGTTTTCCATTAGTCGTTTTATGTTAGCAGTATCTGTACAGTCACCACAGAGGATACGATGCGGACCAAGCTCAATCAGTTCGCTTGGCTTTGTTTTTGGCTCTACTATTTGCTGAAGTTCAGATTCGACATCAAAATTATCATCTTCATCCGCATTCTCAAGCAGCAACCGGTCTATAAGCTCTGAGGCCTCTGGCAAATCAAAGCCACTTAATTCAACATCAAATTCCGGGATACGAATAAGCTCGTCCAATATAGTGGCCAGTTTCTTTTCATCCCAATCACCTGAAATCTTGTTGAGAGCAATATTGAGAGCCTTCTCCTTTTGCAAGGGTAAGTCGACAACGCTGCATGTTACCTCTTTGTCACCACGAGCAAGAAGTATTTTAAGCCGTTGGTGACCACCCACTAAATTTCCGGTCTGCTGATTCCAAATCAGTGGTTCGATGCAATCAAACTCGTCAATCGATTTCAGTAGTTTCCGGTACTCTGGGTCATCCGGCTCTAAATTTTTTCGAGGATTATAAGCTGCTGGTTTTATCTTGCTTACTGAGATTTTCCTAATATTCAGCATTGTGTCTTTCCCTTTATCTGTAGGGCCTTCACATATAAGTAACCGTTTTCAAACCTCATTCTGTCGCTCATTTCAGTTCCTTTCATAAAGTCAACAAATAGCTGATATTTCATTTACAACTATTATGAGTGCAAAATGATTATATGTACGTGTTTTTAGTGTGTTTTTTCGTGACGGAGTGTGACAACCTGAATTTGCTGAATGCTCACCTTATTTGGTCAATGGGAGCATGATGTATCCTTCAGCTTTGCGGTTTTCTATTACCACCGGAATCATTGCTGATTTGATTGTTTTTCTTATACGTCCTATAGCGGTGCGTATTTTCTCCGATGCTTCTCTCTTTGGACTATTTTCATCAAGTTTTTGGAAGGATACCACGTGACCAAAATCTTTAACGAGAGCTTTTATGATATCAAGTGCAGTTCCTGCTCCAACATTTAGGTCATGGTCGTCAAATAGCACTTGGCCATGTCTAAAGCTAAATCGTTTATTTATAGCCCTGGATTTTTTGGGTTTATTCTTTGAGCGGCGCTTGTTTTTTTGTGTCGCAAGCAATAAATCCTCTCTGGCCATTTCAGCAATGTGTCGAAGTGTCTTCGCCAGATCGATTGCAATATCTCTTGAATTATTAAATTTCTTAAACCAGATTTGGTCCCCACTAGGCAGTTGACAAGTTGATTTAGCTTCAGTCACAAAGCGTTTATGCTTTTTCTGCACTATTGGGGCCATGCTAGGCATGTGTCGGTACAATCTCTCGAGAACAGAACCAAATCCTTCCAATGCTTTATTAAGACCTGAATTGAACTCTATCTTAAAACCAACTTCTGGAAGATTTGTATTGCCAAACTCGGCTAAAATGGACTGACGGAATTGGCGAAGATTCCGCGGCCTATTCTTGAGTAATCTCTTGCCCCAACCCTTAGCCCATATATCTAAGTTTTCAGCAATCTGCTCTATTAATTCAATTGTTTTAGAAGGTAATGCCATAGCAGTTTTATTTTAACAAATTTTTTAGAATTTTACCTTTATTTGTTTACAAGCTTTTTCTGGAAAGTAGCAAATGGCCAGCAACAATAGAAAACGATTAGAGATTCCTTACGAGACATATGTTTAGTTCAAGGAGCAAAGAAGTTCGTGGAGCGCAAATAAAAAGGTTCAGAGAACGCACAATTTCTGAACCTTTTAAACTGCATTATCCCATTCTCTATACCATAGTCAAGTGAAAATCTAGCCCCATTTTTCACGTTGACAAGCCGATTTATAGGGCTTACCTTATTCATAATACTCAGGCCTTGAATTTCAGCTTCCGGCAGACTGTTCTCAGCGGCATCTGGTGCTGGCATCCAGCCGACGGGGACCGCGTTTAAATAAACAGATATGATCTACATGTGCGCTTTCAACCTATGTAAAGATGTAGACGAAACGCTATGAAAAGAGACCAAAGAAATTGTAGCTATGCTAGGGGCCTCACATACGAATTGCTAGTCAAAAGAGTGTATGAGAGCCTTCTGGCAAAAAAAGGGATAATTGTCCACCATAAGAAGGTTTATAAGGGCAAGTCAGGGCAGCCATACGAGATTGATTTGTCTTTTGAGGCCTTTTTGGCGGGTGTGTCCTTTCTGACGTTGATAGAGTGTAAGAACTACAACAGGGCTATTGAATGCGGTGACCTTTTGCAATTTGCTGCGAAGATACAGGATATAAGGGCACATAAGGGAATAATGGTTACCACACGGGGGTTTCAAAAAGGCGCCTTTAGGGTGGCTTTATCTAACAGAATTGCACTTGTTAAAGTGTATAGAGATGGAGAAGTAAAACCGCTCATATCAAACAGGGGGCCAACAGTTCCAGAGCTGGAACACTATTTTGTTGATTATGCAGGATACGCAGCAAAAGGGTGCCAAATGCCATTACTCGCTCGCTTGCATCCTGGCAGCTTTGACCAGGAGGTCTTCAGACTTGTTGATAGGGTCATATCTAATGTAAAGGACATACCATCGTCCAACGGTGTTTTACCTGATTCAGGAGGACTACCCACCCCGCCAGCATGGTGGGACTGGGAGACAATTGTAACTCCCCACGACAGAGTGAATGCCTTTATACGGTCTGCATTTCTCAATAGTTCAGAGACTTTTCGACATGCAGAGCAAAAAGGCAGACAATTGATCGAAGATGCGATAAAATGTCATGAGAAAGGCGATGATACATCCGCAATTGCCATAATCGAAGGGTTTTCGGAGGAGTTAAAAGGTCTTGCTGTAAGCTGTACAGAGTTCGATCCGCCTATAAGTATAGGGGACATACCGGGTGCTTTATATTGGCTTGGGCATTTTTACGCCAGTAAGGGATGCGCTGACAGTATCACATGGTGGAAGGAGAAGGGCAAGTTCAGGCAAAGTGCCGACCTTGTAGTAGCCGAGGACTACTATAAGGAGTGGGAGAAAGAGTTACTTCTGCTTGGGAAATGGGGGCAAGAGGAAGATATGCCTGCCTTTACGTTCTTGTCTGATTTGGGGAAGGTCTGTTTTCGTCTTGGAAAACTCACAGAAGCTGAGAAAGCATTTCGAAGGTCTCTGCAGGCCGCAAGTAACCATGCCAAGGGTTATGTTGAATTGGGTTTGTTCTTGATGGAGACAGGACGCTATGATGAGGCGATCATGGCTTTGCAAGAGAGTGTTTCCAAAAAGAGCGACGATATGGTTCTTGAAATGGGCGAACCAGAAATGCCGGGATTAGCCTTCTATAACATAGCCTGTTGTTATGCTCTTTTGGGGCAAAACGATAAAGCACTACATTTCCTGTCCAAGGTAAAACAATCGGGATGGATTAGGATAGGGAAAGCGTTGTTTGATCCAGATCTTCAAGGCCTACAATCTATACCCGAGTTCCGCAGGATCATTGCCAAGTAAATTTTCCGCTCAGATCAATTGATGGATTATGGTATGGTTAGTTTTGGCATCTATTAATACATGAATCTGATGGCCTAAGTATGGCATTCTCTGGATGACCATTTTTCTACATGCCACGGACGCTGGTTATGCCTACCGTTGATCTTCCCCTGCAGAGCCATCCTTCGTTACACTCCCACGCCATCGGCGGCCATACTATCGCCTGTTGTGTGTTATCTTATCTACGTGATACTCGCCTAAGAAGTCATCCGCCCTCCCTCGGTAACCTGATACTTCTATTGCCGCTTTGCTATGTTCCAGCAGCTTTCCCGTACAGCAACAATTGTAGAGACAAAGTGCGATTGGGAAACGTTCAAATCTTCGCATCTAATATGAACTTTTTATGCTACTATATTTGTCTATTCCCGCTGAGTCGAACAAAAGAAGCTTTTATTCTTTTGCCAAGAAAAATCATGCTTCATCGAATCAACGTTTCTTGCTGGCATCTGCCCGATTGGCCTAAATTAAAGAATATGAGCCAAGATAATGGGCTTTATGTGTTTGGGGGTAAGGCACCGGTGCATTTATTTCTGTCTAAGTTCGTTGCTCAGTCCACCACTTATAAAATAATAAGTGTCCTTATTTTTGCTTCTTTCGGATATTTATCTCCCAACGAAATGTGATTTACATTCCTCCCTACACGTTTTAAAGGCACTTTTCCTCAAGAACCTTTGGTAAAATGAGATAGTTGAGATTGTTAAACGATGAACCGGCAAAAAGACTAGCATTCAAGTCTTAGAAGAACTTTTTGTTGATATCTTGCAAAGGCATAAGCAGTATAATATCTTTCAATGCTGTGCCCTCTTTTAATATTGTTGAGGTATAATAAGGATTAACTACTTGGACAATTGTATTAACAAATGCCCAATTGGTTAGTGCTCGCTGTATAAGGCAGACTAGTTTTGTTAGCGACGATAAATTTTTTCGGAGGGTCAGATATGTTACCGTGGAATAATAGTGGGCGGGTAGGGAGTACATTCCCATCAATCTATCAATTACTCTTCTTGTTTGTTTTGATTGGTTTTGTTAGCCAGTCTGTAATAGCTGCCGCTCCCATTAGTTTCGGGCAGACTGTTATCAGTTCAATAGGTTCTGAGGGAGAGACCGATGAGTACACCTTTTCTGCGAATGCTGCAGATAGTGTCCTGATTGGTGTAGCCAAGGCATCCGGTTCGTTATGCCCCTATGTCAGCTTATACAATCCCGAAGGTGTAGAACTTGCTAACGTTTGGGGTATAGGAACGTCCGAGATATTACAGGCACTTCCTTCAGATGGAGAGTACACAATCCTTGTCCGGGATCACTTTGTGGGCCGCACAGGAGGATACGGCCTTGTGTTGGAGCGGCTCAACAATCCCGGCAACACCGTTGGCATAGAATTCGGAGAAACTGTCATTGCTTCTATCGACCCTGCCGGCGACCTTAACTTGCATACCTTCTTCGGAAATGCTGGTGATAGTGTCTTAATCGATGTAAATAATGTTTCCGGTGGGTTAACTCCCGATGTCAGCTTGTACAGTCCCGAAGGTGCGGAACTTGCTTCCATTTACGTAGGCTTTACGGGACCGTCCGAGATACTGCAGACACTTCCTGCAGATGGACAGTATACAATCTTTGTCAGGGAGCACTTTCACGGGAGCTACACAGGAGTTTATGAACTTTCTTTGAATAAACTGATTTCTGAGCAGCTAATTCTTGGCGATCCATACACCGCGTTAATTTCGATCGGCAGATTACATCGATACTATGTCGAGGTCAAAACAGGTAAGAATCTGCTTGTGACTTTAGAATCAAATTCGCCGACAGCCGTGTTGGAGTTATATGGTCAATATGGACAATCACCCACACAAAGTGATTCCGACTACGTGTCCAAAAATAGAAACATTTTTGGCTGTTACGAGTTATTGATTTCTCCGACCGCAACCGGAATGTACTATTTCTGTGTATACGGAAGAAATGTTGACGGCACTACAAGCTATCGTATCACTGCAGAAATCGTTGAGCAACATATCTCGGATATCTACCCGAGAAAGGTAATAAACTCATCGCAAGTTTCGATTCACGTCATGGGTTTAGGTTTTACCAATGGAATGCAGATCGAGTTAGAAGGTGCCGGTGGAGCGAATATCCAGGCAAGCACGGTTATTAATTCGTCACCGCAGATGATTATCGCCCAATTTGATCTGAGCAGCGCAGCTTTAGGTTTGTATGACATGTCTATTACCTGGCCTGATAGCTCCGGAATGAATATCGACAATGCAGTTGAGGTATGTCCGTTACCGGTCGGGGCCCTATATTCGTTTGATCTTGACTTGGCGCATGATCAGGTGTGGTCTTACAATATAACAGTTCCAAGCGGGTGTAATAACCTGTTTGTCACTCTGCAGAAGAGCACGCTTGTTGGTTATGGTTATAGCTGGGGAAGCACGCTTACGCTCAAACATGGCGAACAACAAATCGCCAGCGAAAGCAGCTCACACGACCTTATCCTACAGGTCACAGAACCAGTGGCTGGAGCATACACCATTGAGGTGACAGCGAACCAGGCTGGTAGGGGGATACTTACCCTCTGGGACAAGCTGCCGGAACTTCCGATGGGCCAGTGGGTGGTAGGCAAGGTATATTGCAGCTATGGTTCTACATGGTATCAAATTGATCTTCCGCCCGAACAGGACAAGCTCTGTCTTGATGCGGAGGCGATGGGTCTCTGGAGCCACTTCGACATCTACTACAGTCGATATGGAAGCTCCAAGCGCTGGGCAAGCCGGGATGGTACACAAACCTCGATCGAAATCCCCAGCCCTGCCGCCGGTACATATATCGTTGAGTTTACAGATTCTGCAATGCTCTGCGATAACAGTCATTGGAGCGAAGACCAGAGCCGAGATGTCATGATTAAAGCAAATACGACGTCTACAACCGAATCAACGCTAAATTACTTGCCCACGATTACAAGTCTATCGACAGATAAAGGCGGCAACGTAGGTTTAGTGACTGTTAAGATAAAAGGCGGTTGGCTTGATCCAAACGCTACTGTCTCACTTGTCCACTCAGGCTTTGAAGATATCATCGCTCAGAACATTTCTGGAGACCCTGATGGTACCACCCTCACAGCTACATTCGATCTGACAGAAAAAGAACCCGGCCAGTACAACTTAATTGTGATCAATCCTGATGGACAACTCGCAGCTGCACCAGGTCCATTTACCATAGAACAAGGTGGTGAGCCTGAGTTGTGGATGGAGATTGTGGGACGAGAGCAGATGAGACTGGGAAGGGAGCAAACTTATGTGCTTCGCTATGGGAATTTGGGTACCATTGATGCCAAAGATGTCGTCATTTACATCAGCACTTCTACGCTAGAATTAATCCGGGTGGAAAGAGAAGATGGAGTCGTATTAATAGACTCCATCACAAACGAAAGCTTTTCTGAACCAGCTCTAGTGTGTTTGCCAACCCTTAGAAGTAGCGAAGTTCGTACGCTTAAAGTTACTATCTATACCGAATCCCCCGGTACTGCCATTATAGTCTGGATCGGTGTGGGAATCGGAGTAGATTTCATTGGAGATGTCATTTGGAACACTTATAAGCACATGTGGGAACCAGTAGGTGATGAACAAACACTAAACCAAGCTTTTTGGGAATGTTTTAGGAAAGGATGGGATGATACATTAGAAGAGTGGAAGGGAGGGGAGGTTCCACTTTGGTCCACTATAAAGAATACCGGTGAACGGCTTTTACGAGATAGTATTCTCGGCCCATTTATGATTGCCTATAAGCTTGGGGAGTTCTTTTATAATTGGGCAGTACATACCCTTGAAGGGCTATACTTGAACGCAGTGGAGCAACAAGAAAAATCAAAAGATATCGAACCTGTCCATGCCACCACACCCGAGGACAAGTATGGGCCGACAGGTTTTGATTCTCCTGGAACGGTGCCAGAAGAATGCAAGCGCTTTGTTACGCCAGACCGGGAATTTTACTACAGAGCCGATTTCTGGAACAGAGAGGATGCCACCGCTCCGGCCTGCGATGTCTTGGTTAAAGATCAGTTGGATCCTAATTTAGATGTCAGCAGCTTTAGATTCGAGGAGGTGGGATTCCGCAAGTGGACTGTCAAACTGGAGCCATGTCAGTACTTCAACATCAATATCGATATGCGGCCGGATGCGAACATGGTCGTCAATGTCGAAGGCACATTTGATGAGCAAACGCGCGAAATAACATGGACATTCCGCTCTCTTGATCCGGCGACCTGGCAAACACCTGAGGACCTGATGGCCGGCTTTCTTCCCCCGATTACCGAAAGCGGCGAAGAAGTGGGCTGGACAGGATTCAGCGCTAAGGCCAAAGGAGGGCTGGGCACAGGGGCAAAGATTCGCAATCAGGCATTTGTTGAATTTGACTGGGCCGGCGATCTCCTTAATCATCCTGCGCCTAAAGAAGGCCCCTGGCTCAATACAATCGATGCCGGTGTGCCGGAAAGTCACGTGTTAGCGCTTCCAGCCGCTGTGTCAGATAAATTCACAGTTCAGTGGATGGGGCAAGATGACGTCGGTGGTTCGGGCATCAATAGTTACGATATTTACGTTTCAATGGACGACGGGCCTTATGAGGTATGGCTCGATGATACGAGTCAGACTTCTGCAAGTTTTGCTGCCGACTGTAACAATAGCCACACCTACGCATTCTATTCTGTTGCGCGCGACAACGTAGGCCATGTTGAAAATCCGCCATCTGAAGCGGACGCTATTACGATGGTCAGGCCTGTTCGAGTCGGAGACATCAGTGGTGATGGCAAGGTTACTGCTTATGACGCTGCTCTTGCTGCTCAATGCGCTGAAGGATCGACCACCTTGTCCGCTGCACAGCGTATGGCAGCCGATGTTACAGGCGACGGGTGTATTTCGTACTGTGATGCTTTGCTAATTGCGCGGTACGCTGTAGGATTAATCGATAGCTTTCCTGTAGAACGTGTACGAAGATTGCCTGACCAAACAACTGTGTGTGGGTGTCTGTTCTATGGCGATATCAACCAGGATAATAAGATTACTATCCAGGATGTATTGGCGGCCATAAACTGTACGCTTTGCTCTGGAGAGCTGTCGGATTTACAACGAATCGCTGCAGACGTTGATGGCAACGGGTGGATCACCATCGAGGATATAGCGCTGATGATCATGCATATTTCGGATGAGATGGCGTGTTTCCCAACAGATGAAAAAGGCCGACTATATGACCATGTACCTGTGTGCGGGATAGGTTATGGCGATTTCGATGGAAGTTGTCGTGTTGACTTCGCTGATTTGGTTTTACTCGCAGCGCGGTGGATGAACGCCAACTGTGGTATCTGCGGCGGTGCAGACTTCACTGACGATGGAAATGTAGACCTTCGTGATATCAGTGTATTTGCCGAGAACTGGCTAATGTCGCCTGAGTAAGGTGACTTGGTTTTTGGATGGTCTCGGAAAGACGCAGGGAGCATCCAGAACGGAGTTGAGATTGACGCGCTTAAAGGTCCAAAGGTGTGCTTCAAATGTTATTCGTATCTAGATTTACTATATATCGATATAAGTACAATTTCCCAGTGCCATACTGATGTGAGTTTAGAGGATTCAGAACCAAATTTTAACCGTTTCATTAAGTGTCAACTGGTGCAAACTAGAAACTTTCAGAACCCACACCTTTTCTGAACGTTTCTAGCACGTATGCGCGGTACGTGTTGGTTTGCTTTGGCATGTAAATCTGACTGTTTAGGGCAATTATCTGGATCTTACCACTGGCTCGGTTAGCCGGACGTCATACTTTCGATCCAAGGCACGATGGAGCACCCCGAATGTTGAAGAGTTATTGGAGACAACCACTAAGGCGTGCCACATAGCTTGGCTAGCTCACGCATTAGGCCTTCCGCTACCACAATAATATTTTCCACTTATAAGAGCTTGCCCTTCACCTCATCATGTGCACAATATTTTTATCAATGCAGATTCTGAACTGGTTGTCAACTGGCAACATGCTCAGGCCTTATTCTGGTTGGGGGAAAGGAGCGAGTAAAACTATTCTTTCAAAGGCTTTAACCGTGTCCTTTTTCCTCATAGCGCTTCTTCTCCATGAGCGGCCTATCACCGAGCACATGGCCTAATTCTGCTGATGCAATAAGAACCTGTTGGAGATTCTGATAGTGAGACCTAAGTTCCTCAGGTATAGATTCCTGACGAATGGCTCGTAAAAGTAAAAGTGGTAACGGCAGATTTATTTTCTTCTCAATCTTGCAGAGTCTGGAAATTGTGAAACTGCGTGTCTTTTGTTTGACTCGGCTGACAAATGACTCTGAGACCCCAACCATACTCCCGATCGTTTTTAAAGTCCACCCTTGCTGTTGAAGATATTCGACTATGTCGGCTGAAACAGAAGCGTCAAGTCGCCTCTTGCTCATATCCCGCACTTTTTTGCCTTTTCCACAGATCACACAGCTTCTTTCTAATTGTCCATAATTTGACAAGACATACATCTATGACAAGCCGAAGGTAACGAGCTTCCTCTTCCCTCCCATCTTTAATAACACCCAGGAGAATAACTAGATACTCGTAGACATCCATACTCACAACATCTTCTTCCAGAAGCAATCTAGTAATCTCCTCCAGTTCCAGTGTCTGTCCGGATCTACCGACCATCTGTCCAAGGTCTTTTTTTGTTGGAATAGCTCTTGGTCTGTTCTTTAAAAACTGCGTTATTGCACATACATACCTGAAAATTCTTCCCCATTTCTCTGAATTCATTTTCGGCACCTCCGTAATATAATTCTGGCAATACGGTTACATACATATCCATCGTGTAATTGCCAGAATTGGGCCCATTTGGAGGTGCTACTGTGTAGAAATACTGAGTGAAATCATCAGTTACCAATTCAGATTTCTCAGCCTTTATGGTACATAACTGTTGGACAGACAGAAGAACACGTAGGAACCATGCTTTGCAACGGTTATGTAAGTAACGCAAAGACTCGAAGACCAGAAACCATTTCCGCTCATCGGTCGTCACCCTGAAATAGGAAAGAATGCCCAGGTAGTAAAAGAAAAATGACGAGACATAGATTACTATTCTATCTCTTACCCCCATGGGACCGGTGCTCCATGTAACGGCGTCCCCAAATCTGTCAACTAATAAAGTGGGGTCACGCCGAACTCGTGCAAGTGCTGGCATTAGCATCGCCTCTATGACGGCGATGATAGCGATTACTACCAGAAGTTCAAGTAGAGTAAATCCTCTTCTTTTTTGCAGAGCATTTTTACCTCCTTTCTGCCTTTTGTTAATCCGCAAAACCTTCTTATGTTGTCTGCGTAGAGTCGTAAATACCTCCTTTCTGGCATCAGGCAATAAATGTAAACCTACCGTACCACTACGCCTAAGCATATCTATATTACAAGAACTTGACCTATTGTCAAGTCTAAAATTTTCGAATTAACAGATTTCTCAACACTTTTTCGCTTTAAAGGCCCCAAGTTGTAACGATAGTCCAAAAAGGGAGTTATGGATGTTGAATCGCAGCTTCCTGTTCCGCTCGCTCAGAAAAAACTTTGTATGGGCTGGGAAGAGTCCGAATAGCGGCTTTCTGGTAAAGAAATTTTACGGATGACTCCATAATCCTGGGCATAGTGACTGAGTAGTTCGCTTTGAAAAGTAACTGAAAAGTTCAAATTACGTAAGATCTCTGAACCTTAATTGTAGCACGCAGAGAATAACTTAAACTCCCATATCCAAAAAAGGGTTCTTGGTGAATAATTCCGCCACATTTGATTTCCTCTCCCAAAAAATTCTTAATTTATTGGCCAGCCGCTATGGGTGTTTAGCGTCTCGTCAATTTCGCCGTTCGGCAGCATATTGTCGGGATGATAAACATTTCGCTCTTCTATACTGCTCCTGATTGAAAAATACAGGATTTTTCAATCAGAAAGCGGCTCATG
>CAYNTC010000024.1:0-15098 GCA_964399795.1 uncultured Pirellulales bacterium
ACCTGACTCCGCTTCACATCGACCCGGTTCAGGCAGAGGGAATCGGATACGTGACCCATCCTTATTCGCATAAAAGGTCAAAACCGTGGGAACCTAAGTGGGAGGAGAATTTTGGATTCGCGGCTGACCACTACCCGGTTATCGCGACTGAGTTTGGATTTATGCTGCGTAAAGGGCAAGAAATCAAAGACAACGATTACCCAAAGGTTATTATACGGTATCTTGAGAGCAAGGGGATCGGCTGGATTGCGTGGGTGTATGACCCTCAATGGCATCCTCAAATGTTAGAATCGTGGCATACGTATGAACTTACAGGATGTGGCGAGTTTTTCAAACAGGCAATGCAAGGCGAAATAACAAAATAACAACCTTCAGATAAAACTTGATTAGAAAAAGCAGAAAAGGTATCCGGCTGTAGCAATATTGTTATGTCGAACGACCGATTTTCCCGACTTCTACCTTGTGCCCCTGTGCTCTTCGCTTTTATCTATGGAAACGAGCTACGAGGCACGGGGCACGAGCGACCAACGACGAAAAATTCTTGCTCTTTCCAGCAATCCCAACAATAATATCACTGCTACTCTGCGAAGTAGTGATGCTTCTTCGCTACGTAGCACGAGCAGTTAGCGAGATCGACACCGTTGATATTACATAAAAAAATTGGTAGGGTGTGCTCCGCACACCATAATTATTTGAATTCAAAATCAAAATGAGATACGAAATACGAAAATTAGACCGCCTGCACTCGTACGTCACGTACTCGGCGCTGGTGAGGCGAACAATTAGGGAGTGTACCTAATTTATGATTGACCCAAATTTTGCAATAGAGTTGTCGAATAGAATAGCCAACAATATGTCGTTATGGATTGCATTCATAGGCTTGATAGGAGTTATTGTGGGCTCAGTGATCACGGTTCTCGGCAATCTCATACTCCACTGGCTAAAGTACCACCCTCAACGAAACCTCGACAAACAAAGAAAAACTATTCTTAACCAGATGCTGCAGGATGAAAGGTTTGAGAATAAGTGGCGGAAGCTATCAACGTTGTCGAGGGTGATTGGGGCTGATGAAGAGACCACAAAGCGCCTTCTAATTGAGATTCAGGCCAGAGCATCGGAGAAAGAAGATGGCCTCTGGGGCCTCATAGAATATCATCCATTCAGCAAAATTGAAATATAATGCAACATCCTATCGGTTGACTCGGACGCCACTTTTTGGTGCCGGTTAGATTTACGTTATGTGGAAACTATATAAGCAATAGTTAGGCTTCATTATCTTACTAAAAGCATGAAAATATTTCTTATCGGTGTGGATCACAGAATCCAATGGATCCCCAAACACTTATGCCAAGAATGGTCTGCAAAGTTACAGGAATTTTCTGAATACCTCGACTATATTTGTTCTAAAAATGAAATTACTCTTATAGCTGAAGAATTCAGTGAGGAGGCCCTTAAAAAAAGCAATGCCGCGGATTCAATGGCTCGTCAAATATCAGCCAAATCTGGAGTTCAACATTTATTCTGTGATCCAACAACACAGGAACGTCAGGTTTCAGGAATTTCAACAGACAGTCAACGTGAGCAATTCTGGTTAAATCGCTTAACTTCAACATGCCATGATAAAATCATCTTTATTTGTGGGGAGGATCACGTAAAATCCTTCGTAGGTAAGCTTAGAATGGCTGGATATGATCCCACTATATTATCTTCTGGCTGGGGAAAGGGGTGGGAAGTAATATCATGATATTCCAAAGAGATTATAACAAGCCTAACAACTCATTCTAATAATAAGGACAGCCAACTATTAACGGCTGGGGACAGTGCACAGAAAAACAGTGACTGGGGCTATAATAACTGTAGAATGTAAATATGGCGAGAACACAACGAGTTTGGATTTATCGCCCTCGACCTGCTTCTCACGTGCCGGATGCAGTCAAGAAGAAGGTCACTAACAAGGTGGACGAAATCATCGAGACCTTGTTTAAACCGCGATACATAAAGCCGCCGCCCAAGAAGGCAAGATTTAACTACATTGTTGATATATACGCGAAGTGGCGTAAGAATTGCCTGTACTTTTGCGCCAGGTTCGCCTGTCCAGGTCCCAACGCAATATCGCCTTTTTTTGAAGATAACTTTACTCGACTTGCGTACATGGCAAACGGCCGTTTCAATCTCGCGTACATGCGCCACACCGGCAAGTGGCAGGAAGTGTTTAGTGATTTGTCACTGAAAGATGCGTTTGCCGAGATCCAGAATCAGCCGTTTTTCCATCCTCCAGGTTAAGAGAATTTTGGTGTGCTGTGCACACCCTACGAACTGCCATCTGTTAATGGCTTGGGGTTAGTGCACAGAAATTTGGGTGTGCATGTTCTTGGCAAGCTCAGCCGGGCCGTACATACGCTATGAAATCTAAGAAATCCTGTTTTCTGACTATCGTTGCCCTGCCCACAGGTGGCAGGGCTAAGCCAGCTTAAACGCCGTCTTTCCCTTCGACCTTGCTCCATATTCGGGAAACAACGCCATTCTACGAAATTAGTGTTTCAACAGCAGGTCCAGTAATTTGCGGTCGAGTTTATGGCTGTGCCAATCTTCGTATTCAACATCTTCTCTGCGAGAGTCAAGGATGCCAAAATCACCACGGAAATTCCATAACGCATAGCAAATCCCATTTTCCGTCAGTATGTCCTGTGATAGCCAGAGCCGCAGTGCTAATACCCGCAGCTTTTAGAAAATCTCTGCGATTGAGCCTCAACGTATTCACAACCTTAACCTTGTAATTACATTACTTCTTAGCCACAATAGGCCAGTAAAATCCGCAGCTAACGATTGGCCGGTCTACTCACTAATTTGGTCGAGCACTTTCCGAATAGTTTGAGCGGAAGCGCGCAGGTCAGCCAGCTCCTGCTCGGTTAACTCAGCGTCGATCAAACGCTCAACACCTTCTGCTCCAACCACGCACGGAACGCTGAGGCACACATCTTTTATGCCGTATTCTCCATTCAAAAGGCTCGATACGGTCAGTATGCTTTTCTCGTTTCTCAGGATCGCCGCGGTAATACGTACGAGAGAAAGGCCAATTCCGTAGTAGGTCGAACCCTTATAATCTATTATATGATAGGCCGAGTCACGCACCTCGTCAGCTATCATACGATGATGTTCTTTGTAGTTGCAGGCCCCGCATATCCTGCAGTATTCTCGCAATACAACTCCTGCGATATGCGTCATGCTCCAGGCTGCGACTTCACTGTCACCGTGCTCGCCGAGAATGTATGCGTGAACGTTACGCGCATCAATCTTGCAATGCTGGCTCAATAGAAACTTGAACCTGGCACTATCCAATACAGTACCGGAGCCTATCACGCGCCCGCGTGGCCATTTAAGATGCTTCATTGCCACATACGTCAGAGCATCGACCGGATTGGTTACCATTACCAGCACGCCTGAACAATTCTGTTTTGATATCTGCTTGCAGATATCCTCAACTATCTGTGTGTTTTGCTGCATCAATTCAATGCGCGACTGCCCTGGCTTCTGCTTGGCACCGGCTGTAACAACAATGACATCGGCGTCGGCACAATCTGAATAATCGCCTTTTTTTATTGATACCGGTGGTATGAAAGGCAAGCCATGCGATAGGTCCAAAACCTCCCCTTCGACACGTTTCTGATCTACGTCTATCAGGGCAATCTGCCCTGCTATTCCGCCGGGTAGCAGTGCATAAATGTAAGTAGTGCCAACCGAACCGGCTCCTATGACTACCACCTTCTTTTGCCCGTATTGCATTTCCGAATCCTTTCCCTTATTATTAAATACAAACCTATAACTCCGCCCTATCTTAAATACAATACAAAAAGTGATGTGTTTCCCAAATTTTGGCCTGCTCCAGATAGTCTATAAAGTAGTATTTGAAATAAGTAAGTCTTTTGTTTACACTGTTTTTTCATCATGTTGCTCTTTTTGTCTTGGCTAAATCGTTTTCCATAAGGAATTACACCAGCAAAAAGATTTTTGTGAACTATGAATTTGAGAAATGCGGCTTAGATAATGATTCTCGAAGACCTGTTCCAGATTGTAGTCTATCAATAGTACATCAGATTCTGGTCAAAGGAATGCAGGAATTTTCTGTTAGAGCATTGGCTAAAATTATAAAAGCGGACATCGCACAAAGTACGACCCTTGAGCAGCAAGCCGCGAGCAACTCATTTGCCGAGGTTAGTACAGACTCACGAACCATAAAAGCCGGCGATTGTTTCTTTGCTCTCCGTGGTGAGAATTTTGATGGCCACGACTACGTAGCTGACGCCCTCGCCAAAGGGGCTGCTTGCGCGGTGATCAGCAAGGATGCTTCGCCGTGCGTTATGCGTGATGCGTATTGTGAGCAAAAAGATATGTCTTACGCAATACTAAAGGTAGACGATACTATAAAGGCACTTGGAGATTTCGCCCGCGAGTATCGCAGGCAGTGTGGCTTCAAGGTCGTTGCGATAACCGGCTCGGTCGGCAAGACAACCACAAGACACATTGTTTCTCATGTCCTCAGTAAGCACTATCGTGTATTTCAGTCGCCGAAAAATTTTAACAACAATATTGGACTGCCTTTAACCCTGCTTGGTGCTGATCCATCCGATGAGATTATCGTTGCTGAACTCGGAACAAATCATCCTGGCGAAATAGCTTACCTTTCAGGCATTGCTCGACCTGATACCGCAGTTGTCACCAATGTTTACCTAGCTCATTTGCAAGGCTTTGGTGACTTACAGGCTATAATCAAGGAGAAGTTATCCATATCCGAGGCTCTCCTGGCAAATGGTGTTTTAATTATCAACGATAATATAATCGAGCAGTTACCTAATTACCAATCACCAATCACCAATTACCAATTACCAATTACCAGGGTTGTAACTTTCGGTGAACAAGAGGACTCTGACTGGCGGTTCCATGATGTTGTGCACAACGGTTTTAGCAGCACGTTTACCATTGAGGGAACCCGGCATAGCAGCCTTGTGCAAATTCACCTGCCGCTACCCGGGCAGGGCAATGTGGAAAATGCCGTCGCTGCCTGGGCGATATGTAGCCAGTTTGGCCTGACTATCGATGATTTTGCCCAGGCGGTAAGGACCATTTCACCCATCTCAATGCGAGCTGAACTCCTGCAAATAGGAACACTGACCGTACTGAATGACAGCTACAATGCAAATCCTGCTTCTATGAAAAACGCGCTGGATATGTTCGTAAGTCTGCGTAAGACCTGCGATCCTGACTCGAATCGTCGTCTTGTTTTTATTTGCGGCGATATGGCTGAACTGGGAGAGCGAGCGCCTGAGTTGCACGCCGAACTTGGTATTTCTATCGCAAACGCCGGTATACAACTGCTACTAACTGTTGGCAAACTAACTAAGATCACTGCGGAAGCTGCTGAAAGAACCGCCCAATACGAACTACAAGCGTTGTGTTTTGAGGATGTATTTTCTGTTTGTAGCAGGTTGCAGGAATTCATAGAAGATTCCGATATATTATTAGTCAAAGGTTCACGTACTGTTGAGCTTGAACTGGTTATTGCCAAGCTCAGGGATATTTACTCACCAAAAGAAATTCGGTATCCGATTCGCCAGTTGCGAACTTCCAAAGCGTCACAGCGAGCACCAAGCACTGAGCAGCAGGAAGCAAAATGATATACCATTTCATACAGCATTTCAGCGAGTTTTTTACTGATAAGCTTCATTTCTACGCCTATCGATATGTGATGTTTCGCTCTGTAATGGCAATCCTGACCAGTTTGTTGATCGCTCTTTTGATTGGCCCCAGAATTATTCGCTGGTTGATGCGCAAAAAAATAGGTGACCGGCCAGAGTTTCATCACGCCGCCTTAAACGAGCTCACAAAAGAAAAGGCCAATACGCCAACAATGGGCGGTTTGATTATCATCCTTTCGTCACTTCTTGGCACATTGTTGTGGGCAAAGCTTAATAATCCTTTTGTTCAGAAAGCGATTTTTTTGGTTATATGGTTTGGCGCACTCGGCGGTGTAGACGACTGGCTCAAACTCACCGCTGACTGGAGCCGACGCAGCCGAAGCGGACTTTTGGTTTGGGAGAAGCTGATCTTTCAAATGGCTGGGGCTGTCCTTATAGCATCGTTTTTATTCTTTGATTTCGCGAATACAGCCGACGGCAAGTTATTCTGGTTGCCGTTTTATAAGTATGGCCTGCCGCTGGCCAACTGGACATTTATTCTGATTGCCATCTTTTATCTGTCGGCGACCAGCAACGCTGTTAATCTGGCCGACGGGATGGACGGACTTGCAGCCGGATGCGTGGGAATGGTAAGTTTCGTGCTGGTGGTACTTTGTTACGTTGCCTCGGAGACAATGTCCCGAACTACACCTGTTACCTGGGCAAGTTATTTATTGCTGCCCCACATACCACAAGCTGGTGAGCTGAGCATATTTTTTGCCGCTATTCTGGGAGCAGTGCTCGGCTTTTTATGGTTTAACTGCTATCCAGCCCAGACCTTTATGGGCGATGTGGGGTCACTTCCGCTAGGTGCGGCTATGGGCTATGGTGCGCTGGTTACACGAAATGAAATTCTGCTGCTGATTATCGGTGGCGTATTTGTGATTGAACTTTTTAGTGTGGTCTTACAAATTGGGTATTTCAAATACACCGGCGGTAAGCGGCTTTTTCGGTGTGCGCCGCTACACCATCATTTTCACTTGGCTGGCTGGAGTGAACCGCAGGTAGTGGTGCGCTTTTGGCTTTTGGCCGTTGCCTTTGCCGCGCTGGCCCTGGCGACACTGAAGATACGCTGAGTTGATTATGGCTATGACATCTGATAACAATTACGCTGGAGGTGTACAAATCTGTTATATGTCGTAGTATTCTTCATCAGTGTGAATTCTGACGTTTCGGCGGTAGCCTTGTGAATCATCCTGATTAAGTTTATCAAGCTGTCTTTGTGCCAAGAAAATTTTGATTGCGGTTATCGCACAGCCGATTCCAGCAATGAAGAATACCGCAGCAGCGAGAAACGCGAAAATCTCAGGTAAAGCTAAAATAACCACTCCGAAACCTACCAGTAGGAGCCCCACGATGAATATCACCGTAGCGATACTACGAGATGCCTGGGATATTGCGTTAGTATAATAGCGAAAAACCATGCTGAGATCCTTAACTTACAATTAAGCAAAAAGCGGGTTCTGACAGAACCCGCTTTTATCCTCTCATACTTTTAGTACATTCCACCACCCGGTGGCATCGGGGGCTTTTCCTTCTTCTCAGGGATCTCGCTAACCACCGCATCGGTAGTCAAAAGCAGTGACGCGATAGAAGCGCCGTTTTGCAGCGCAATCCTTTCTACCTTTGTGGGTACAATGACGCCGAATTTAATCATGTCACCATATTCCTTACGCAGCGCATCGTAGCCGAAGTTCTTATCCTTACTCTCTATCACCTTCTGTGCCACGATAGAGCCATCCAGTCCTGCATTTGCAGCAATTTGCTTGATAGGCGCCACCACCGCTCTTCGTACAATGTCAACGCCGATCTTCTCGTCACCAGCAGATTTTATCTTATCAAGTGCCCTCAAGGCCCTAAGCATCGGCACGCCGCCTCCCGGCAGGATTCCCTCTTCCACCGCCGCTCTACAGGCATGTAGTGCGTCCTCCACGCGGGCCTTTTTTTCCTTCATTTCTGCTTCGGTCGCAGCTCCAACCTGGATAAGTGCGACGCCGCCGGCTAATTTGGCCAACCTTTCCTGCAGTTTTTCGATATCGTAATCGCTGGTGGAAGCGTCGATCTCTTTTTTGATCTGTTCAATTCTGCCTTTGATTGCTTCTGTGCCGCCTGCACCTTCAATGATTGTTGTAGTATCTTTGTCAATGGTGACCTGCTTGGCTCTGCCGAGCTGTCGTAGTTCGATGCCCTCCAGTTTAAGACCGAGGTCTTCGAAGATTGGTTCAGCACCTGTGAGAACAGCAATATCACTGAGCAGAGCTTTTCTCCTGTCGCCAAAGCCAGGCGCTTTTACCGCAGCACACTGCAGCACACCCCGGAGCTTGTTGACAACTAATGTAGCCAGTGCTTCACCTTCAACATCCTCAGCGATAATTAAAAGTGGCTTGCCTTGCTTAGCAACTTTTTCAAGCAGCGGGATCAGCGACTTGATCGAGCTGATTTTCTTCTCGTGCACCAAGACATAAGGCTTTTCAAGAACAACCGTCATATTCTCCATGTTGTTGACAAAGTGCGGGCTCATGTAACCCTTGTCAAACTGCATACCTTCAACTAATTCGACCGCTGTCTCCAGCGACTGACCCTCTTCAACAGTGATAACGCCGTCTTTGCCGACTTTGTCCATGGCCTCAGCCAGTTTCAGACCGATTTCGGCGTCCTGGTTTGCTGAACAGGTGGCGACCTGCTCGATCTGCTTGCTCGACTCGACAGGAATGCTCATTTTGCGTAGTTCATCGACAAGTGCATCGACGGCTGTATCGATGCCACGCTTGACCTGCATTGGATTTGCGCCGGCGGTAATGTTTTTAAGACCTTCTTCGAAGATACTTTCGGCCAGTATTGTCGCAGTGGTTGTCCCGTCACCTGCCACGGTCGAGGTCTTCGAAGCCACCTCCTTTACCATTTGTGCGCCCATGTTCTCGTAGGAATCCTCAAGCTCGATTTCCTTTGCTACCGTGACACCATCTTTGGTGACTGTAGGCGAGCCAAAGGACTTCTCCAGAATCACGTTTCTGCCGCAGGGCCCAAGCGTAATCTTGACGGCGTTGGCAAGCTTCTTTACACCTTCTCGAATCGCCCCGCGTGCATCAGTACCAAAAGCTATTTTTTTAGCTGCCATATTTTTCCTTCTCCTTTTTGCATTTATACTTATAGCAATTTATCTGTATCCCCTGTTATTTTTCAATTACTGCCATAATGTCGGACTCGTCCATAATCAGATATTCTTTGCCATCAATTTTTACTTCCGTGCCGGCATAGCTGGTGAACAATACCAGATCACCCTTTTTGACCTGCATTTCTTTGTTTTTGCTATCGTCCATGATTTTGCCGGGGCCAACGCTGACAATTTTGCCTCTTTGTGGTTTTTCTTTGGCGGTGTCCGGCAGTACTATTCCGCCTGCCGTTTTGGACTCTGCCTCGACCCGCTCGACAAGCACCTTATCTGCCAATGGTCGAATCTTCATTTGTCCTTGCTCCTTTCAAAAACTGTTCATTTGGTTTTCTTGTTTTTGCTTTAACAGTGTACATGTATGGCTTTTGTTATACTCATTCCTGCCAAGATAAGGAATAGAAAGCCTTCATTAGCCATATCACTATGCGAATATATCGCTATTGTATCTCTTGACGAATAGCCTGTTTAGAAGCTGTCGCAGCACATTCAAATCTACCGGTTTATCGACCACTCCGAAGACATCGAGCTGCAACGCCTCGCCGAGCACGGATTCAGTTGCTGCGCTTGTCAGCAGGATACAGGGTAAGAATGGATAATCAAACCGGATGATCTTGATGGTCGCCAGCCCATTAGATCGTTCAGAATCCATGTCCACGATTGTGGCGTGAATGCGTTTGGTCTTGATAACGTCGACGAACTCTATAGCGCTGTCGGCGACCAGCAGGTTTATGCCTCTTGGCCGAAATATATCGCGAACGGCATTTGGCCAGGCCCAGTCTGCCTCGCTGGCCAGTAAATTGACTTCATCAAGTTTTGACCACATTGCAACCATAGCTATACATTCTCCTCGCGAAGTAGTTGCAAATACTGTGCCAAATCGTTCACCGTGGGTTCGTCTCGCATAAGTGATTGAAAGATAATGGGTTATGTAAAGTAATTTTGCCTGGTGCAAGCTGGCAAAATTGCAGCCGGACAAAATTTTCCTGTCAGCGTGGCAGGAAGACAGATACCCTGGCTAAACTATGGTACTTGAAGAATAAGCATCGATTCCCCCACCGGGCGAAAGGGTATTTTTTACATTCTCTCTATGACAGCGAATCTTGCAGTCAGAACCTTATCAGTGCAAACGATTTAGTAGTAGGCTGATCTAGGCATCTTCACCGATCGATTTGCGATTTCCTCCAAGTAGCCCCAGAATTCATCCTCCTTTTTGAATGGCTTAGTAATGTGAGCCCGGAGGGTTTTCCCTTTCAATTTGTCCGTCCCAACAAAAGCTATAACTTCCTTTTGCATCATGTTTGCATTTTCAATTTCAGTGTTGACTCCACCTGTGATGTGCCCATCCATATATGGTCGATAGCAAACGACAAAGTCCGATTGAGCGATCAACCTTATATCTCGGAACTCGATTTGATCATCTACAGTGGTATAACCTTCTCCCTCTTCGGGCAGCATCAATTCTTCTATCTCACTCCTTTCAATCGGGACTGGAAAAAAATTCGTTTGTTCACCAATGGCATTCTTAACCCGCTCAGGTTCCGAAACTATTGAAATCAACTCTTCATCAGTTTGCGACAACTGAGTATCCCAACGCTTGTGGGCCTCTTCCTGTTCATGGCCGGGCGGGCCAGTATTAGGATCATACATTATAGGCTCGCTGCTGAGCATATAGTAATTGACCATAGGTTTCTCATCAATCGTAACCGGATCAAACGTTGGCATGATTTTATGAATGCGGGTGCGAAAGCTGTTGATCTCGTTCTTACGCTCGGGATTTCCCCTTGTTGAACTTATGGGATATGAAGCGTAGCAACGCCGGCAATTAGGATACGCTATAAGCTTAGCGGCTGTCAGTAAAGGAGTCTTGACGGCAAGGAGAATGCTCTCACATATAGCCTTCCGTAGAGGAATGTTTGTGTCGTCTTGAATGGCACCCGTCAGAATCCCTACTTGATCTGCCAACATTTGTTCGGTTGTACGCCACCCATACAATTGCGCTATCGAGAATGTGTAGCGGTTAAGCTGGATGCGACGTTTTACCGAATATATATCATCTACTAATACGAAGATAATATCGGGTTTCCACCTTGCTACTGCCGTTAAGTCCGCTGGGCAGAAGCGATTATCACGCGTTGCAAACGATAGATGCATAGAAAGAATCTGGCATGTAGCACCAGAATCTCTAAACGCTCTGTCTGCCAGACTCCAACCCTGGAGCCATCGGTCACGCTGAGTACGAGAATTCTTTACACCAGCGAATAGCCGTGTATCGCCTCCTCCTGAGTCCTCTATGCATTGCTCAAGGTGAACAACCTTGATTCTGTTGGCCCAACTGGGCTGAATTTTAGGCAGGTACTCCTCAAGTTTTGTTGCAACGGTCTTCTTTTCAATGCCTGTATGACCCGCAAGGAGTATCTTTGTTATATCCATTTCTCCCTCCGCTTATTTGTCTGGTACAAAGCCTCCTAATTTACGCACGTAAGAAACAAAGTACCCAAGTCGCTGACCTGTTATCACATCGCCCTTATGGAACAGTTTTACGCCCAATGGAAACGTCTCATCAAGCTCCACAAACACGATCTTTACCCCAGATATTTTGCCTATTTCACGATCAATCCAATCCTTCGTTTCATGTGACTTGGTATCTCGCCCAAATTGAACCACAATAGGATCTTCAAAAAACCGCTGCTTTACTTCCGCTACCGTCATCAAGGTACTCCTTTCCTTAGCCTTACTGAAAACTAATTCGCTTCTATGAATCAAATATGCACGCTGCCTAGGATATGTTGCCCATGACAATTTTATCGGTTGTTATTGCCGCTGTTCTTTAGAAGTCGCTTTACTGGCCGGGATATTCGCGCAAACTTAGACTTCTCCCTTGTCCAGACCCTATCACAGATCATACCACAACTGCAATTCGCTTGGCAACACAATATTTGTAAGTTTTGCTCAGAACACGGTTTATAGTCTTATTTCTACTCTGTACGGTTCTCACAACGTCCCGCTTCTATGTCTCACATTGCCGTTTAGCTTACCAATCACGTGAGCAATAGAAATTTCCGTGCACAAGATAAAAGAAAAGAAATCCACGTTTTTCCCCAAAAGTCAAGCCCCTAATCGCAAAAATGCTAACTTTTATTTATTACGGTGTCAGGACTGCCGGAGCTTAAGCTCTCCGTTAGGGCAATGGCAATAAAATTACTTCAGGACTGAACGGTACCTTCGCCATGCCCTTTTCGAAAACAACCTCTAGCTCTCATTTGATTAGCCTCTTTGTTCATCTTCGGTGATTATCATCAGTCAGCCACCTTATGAAATACGCCCATAACTGTCAAAGATGTATCTAAGAAATGCGTGCATCCTATTTAACAAAAGCTAAAATCATATATATGGAATTTAGCTTGTATAGCTCAAAAATTGTATTGCTTTTTCTTGCCACAAGACCCAAATTCCTGACCGCGAGTATCGCACCTGTCCTAATCGGCTCAGCAACTGGTTATGCCTTTACGGGCAGTTTTGATTGGTTACTATTTGCATTAGCCGCCATTGGAATAACGGCATTGCATTCAAGCGCTAACGTTACTAATGACTACTTCGACCACCTTTCCGGAAACGACTGGGTCAATAAGAATCCGACGCCTTTCTCCGGTGGCCGACGTTTTATCCAGGAAGGCATCCTTTCAGCTAAAGCAACGTTTATTATGGCAATAATCTGCCTGGCTGTAGGTTCGGCCATTGGTCTTTTAATTTTATATCTAACGCGGAGTGTTTTTATCCTTATTCTTGGAATAACCGGTCTATTAGGCGGCTTCTTCTATACGGCCCGACCTATCCAGCTCGGCTATCGTTGCTTCGGTGAATTTGTCATTGCGATGCTGTTTGGCCTTTTTCCCGTGTATGGCTCGTACTATCTTCAGGCCGGTAGAATCGACACCATACCACTTCTGCCGGCAGTTGTCGTGAGCATATTGATATTTTTGGTGATTCTGATAAACGAATTCCCTGACAGGCCTGCGGATGCGCAGGTGAATAAACGAACGCTTGTTGTCTGGCTCGGTGTGCCTGCTTGTGTCTGGATTTACAGAGTTTCGTTGTCGGTGACTTTTGCAGTGGCTGCGGTTATGCTTACCACCAGCTTAATGTTTTTCGCAGGTCTGTTCTATTTACTGACGTTGCCACTGGCTATATTCGCTATGCGATTAGCGAACAAAGATGACTTGAACAGACCCGGCTACTTTCGCGCTAGTCAGAGCACCGTGCTTTTGCACACAGTGGGATCGCTGGCGCTATCTGTTGGGATGCTTATGCGTACTGTTGTTGCTTAAAAAATATCTTATATCGCACATGCTCACTTATTTTAATTTCGATGAGGCTTTGTGGAATCTTTGCGGCGAGTCTGCAAAACTTCTTTTATTGTATCAGCTTTATGATCTGTTCGAGGTCGTTGGGTGCTTCGATAGGTGGATTGCTGAATTGGCCTTGTTTTTCTTTATGGTAGTTGACCGTGACATTAGGGTCTTTTAATGGGTGCCCGGTCAGCACACAGGCGACACGTTGGTCCTTCTCAACAATGCCCTCAGATAGCAAATGCTTTAGTCCTGCAATTGTAGCTGCCGAAGCCGGCTCACAGCCAAGGCCGTATTTGCCTATGATTGCTTTGGCATCGCAAATCTCTTCGTCGCTGACCGCCCGCACGATACCATCACATATATCTATGGACCGCAGGCATTTCTTCAGATTGACCGGCCTGGCAATTTCTATTGCAGAGGCACATGTATGTGGAGAAAAGTTACGGGCAGTCAAATCCGCGTAATAATTATCAATAATTTGTTGATCGACACTTCCACTGTTCCAGATTAACTTTTTGTTATTAACCAAATCGGTCAGTGTATCGGCGCCGGTAGCGTTGATAATAGCCATTCGTGGTATTCGCTTAATCAAGCCAAGGTGCTTCAATTCATAGAAAGCTTTTCCAAAAGCGCTGGAGTTGCCGAGATTTCCGCCCGGAACGATTATCCAGTCCGGCACGTCCCATCCAAGGCCCTCTATGATTCGGTACATGATGGTCTTTTGACCTTCGAGTCGAAATGGATTCAGTGAATTTAATAAATACAAGCCCAGCTTGCTGCACACAGCCTGAACCTGCCGCATACAATCGTCGAAGTCACCTGCTATTTGAATAGTTTGTGCGCCGTAGTCCATTGCCTGGCTGAGTTTGCCAAAGGCTATTCTGCCGGAACCGATAAGAACTGTGCATTTCAGGCCGCAGCTATGAGCGTACAGTGCTACCGACGCGGATGTATTGCCGGTTGAAGCGCAAGCGCAGGATTTTGCCCCTACCATCATCGCATGGCTAAAGGCCGCAGCCATGCCGTTATCCTTGAACGAGCCGGATGGATTGAGACCCTCGTATTGCAGATATAAACAGTCGGCTTTCATTCCCAGGTATTCTGCTATAGCGCAGTTTTGTTGCAGGATTGTCTGAGCCTCGCCGATAGTTACCTTGTGCTGGTCGGGACAAAAATCCAGCAGCTCGCGGAACCGCCATACTCCTGAAAAATCCAGCCGATTGCCCCTGTTAGCCCAGCGCTTCGCAAAGTCACTGAGCTTGTCAGGAACTTGGACTCTATCCCAGTTGTATTGCACATCCAGCAGCTCACCGCATTTGGGGCATTTGAACAGGCTCTGGCCACAGTCGAACTCTGCCCCGCAATCCGGATTTATACATCTTTGATACGCTGCGTCATTACGCTTTGATGAGCACATCAGTAAAAAATCTCACAAATGAAAGTCTTGCCTTTTTCAGTACTTCGGCTTCATCAACGCAGTTCTTAACTGCTGCTACCAGATAATTATAAACGTCGATTCTGGTTTTTAGTATAGAAATTGGCTTTGATTGGATTTGTTTTTTTTGGAATCTGGATGCCGGTTCATTTTCATATTCCTTTTTAGAATAGAAGTTTAAGTTCATTTGGGATTTTCGGAAATTGGCTTTGTTTTGCATATTAATCGTCGCTCGTCGCTCGTGTCTCGCGAAGCGTACAGCGTATAGCGTATAGCGTACAGCGTATAGCGTTGGGCCGGTTGGCGAGTATTTGGGCTTCGGTAGACATGATTAGCCCCCCTTTCTTATTGATTATTGATAATTGATTATTGATAATTGACCATGAACCATGAACAACGAACGATGAACT
>CAYNTC010000025.1:0-15044 GCA_964399795.1 uncultured Pirellulales bacterium
ATTTGAAGCTGCGGACAAGAGAGCCTGACAAGGATAGTTCGGAAATCGGGTAGTATTCTTTTTGTGTTTAACTTTTAGAATTTACTTCAATGACGCAAACGGGGTGTCTTCGAGACAGGGATGTCTTTTTTGTGAATTATCATCGGTATGTCGGGTTGCGATTATTGTGCAAAATCAAAAATCTCAAAACAGTTATACATACAAAAGCGATAATAACCGCAACCAGAATGCGCGCCGGAAACCGCTCACTAAAGAGGAAATCACCGCTGCCTTCAAAAATGACAATCATTTTCCACCCTTGCTTTCCCTGGAACAGGCAGGCGAATTATCACATTATGCACCCGGTACAATAAAACGGCTTGTATCAGAAGGGTTTTTCTGCAATAGTGTAAAACGCAACAAACCTGTTCTTTTCTGGCGGGACAGGTTTGTGCAAGAAGTTATGGAAATGAATGCGGCCAGAGAAAGACAGGAAAACTCTAAAGCACAGAAAGGAGGACAGTGGAAATGAAACTGATTGACAAACAGATCGTCGAAGCTACAAAGCCGGCGATCTACATCGGCAAACGAACCTACAAAAGCAAAGGTTCAGATGATGTCCGCGTGGCAAAGCCATACTGGGCAGAGTATTTTGTTCACGGCAGGCAGCACCAGGAATCGCTCGGCGTGAGCAACAAAGCTGCGGCGGTCCGTGTCGCCTATGCACTGGCCGAACGGCTGGAACGCGGACAAATGAAGGTTCGTGACAGCCGAAGAACCGTTCAGGAACTGGCGGACAGGTATTACGGTTATTGCAAAGCCAGAAACCTTACGCCGAAGACCTTGACCAAGTACAGGGGGCAACTGGAAAGGTTCAAGCAGTGGTGCAAATCAGAAGGTATCCGCAGGGCAAGAACATTTTCACCGGATGACCTGTTTGCCTACAGGTCATATCTGTCTGAAATGCACGGCTTGTCCGAAAAGAGCATCTACGGTGAGACAATCCTTCTAAAGCAGTTGTTCAAGTGGGCTTCGAAGAACGGCTACCTGGCACGGAACCTTCTGGAGGCTTTGCGGTTTCCCAAGGTAAGGTCGGCCAAGCAGCCTTGCTTCTCAATGCAGCAAGTCGAATTGCTGCTTGCCAATTCAGAGCCTTGGGCGATGCCCATGTTTTCCGCTCTTGCTTTTACAGGCATCAGGGTAGGTGAGCTTCAGCAACTGAAGTGGGAAGATGTTCACTTTGGCAGGAACGTCATACACATTACCAGAGGGGGCAGCGACGGCAGAACCAAGAACAAGGAAGACAGGTTCATTCCTATTCACGGCCAGAAACTAAAACCTGTATTGCAGTCATTGCTGCGTAAATCGGAACTTGTATTTCTGATGCCGGATGGAAAGGCTGTTTCACCGAGGAAGCTTCGCAAATACCTCAAAGGATTGTGCAAGGAATGCGGATTTGAAAAACCAAAGCAGTACAAGCTGCATACCTTCAGGCATTTCTTCGCGAGCTATTGTTCACAGCAAAACCTTTCCTACAAGTACATCCTCGAATGGATGGGACACTCCTCCAGCAGCATACTTGACATCTACTTTACTATGAACGACCGTCAGGCCCAGTGGGCCATGAACAGCTTGAGCTTCAATGCTGAAAATAGGACAGTTCTAGGACAGTCAGGTGTGCATCCCTCAGCAATGCCTTCGCAAGTTACTAAATTCTAAGCACTTACAGAGCCCATTGAAAAATGAACGGAGAGGGCGGGATTCGAACCCGCGGTACGGGTTTATACCCATACGACGGTTTAGCAAACCGTTGCCTTAAGCCACTCGGCCACCTCTCCAAATCATTTCACAGTATTGAATCACGAATTTTACTAAAAATTACCTTTCAGCCACTGCAACTAAACTATATTTTCACCCCGACCTTCGGGCGAATGGCATTTCTATAACTATATTGTTTAGTTTCATGGTTATAGTTAAGGCTATTACTCATGGGAAAACCTAATTCTAAAAGAAAAACACATTTCGATAAATTTCGGCTTAATTTACATCCAAAAGGCCAAATTTGCAAGAAAATTTGACGTGAGTTACATTCTTTATGAACGGATCAAAACGAGGGGTCTTTCCCATTCCACGAATAGGACATTAAAAATAGAAAGCTTCCTGTCCGAAAATATCTTTAGCCAACCACAAAAGTCCCTCTGAACCTAAAAAGAATTATTACTCTCAAGTATCAAATATCAATGTTGGCGAGCACCCAGTAAACTATGGTATAATGCCCGAATGCTATAAGAGCTAAGCTGCGAGGAACCAAACATGATTGACATCAAACAAATACGGGAAAAACCAAAACTATTCAAAAAGGCGGCAGCAGATAAGCATTTTAACGTTGACATTGAACATTTGCTGAATATTGACGCCGAGCTACAAAATCATAAGAAGAAGCTTCAGGAATACGCCACAGAAAAGAATAAACTAGGCAAACTAATCCCTACTTTGAAAGACGAAGATGAAAAGAAAAGCCGCATAGAACTTCTGAGTGAGCTAAAGAAAAATGAAACTCAACTTCAAGATGAGGTCAAAAAGCTTCAGCCAGAGTTCGACGCGCTCATGCTGCAGGTTGCTCAGCCAACTGATGATAATGTGCCAATCGGTAAAGACGACACTGAGAACGTCGAAATAAGAAAAGAAGGCCATGTGCGGCAGTTCAACTTTGAGCCGAGGGATCATGTACAGTTAGGCTTGGCTTTGGACATCATAGATATTGAAAGAGGCGTCAAGTTAGCAGGGACGAGAAACTATTTTCTCAAAGCAGATGGGGCGCTACTACACTGGGCAGTGCTGCACTTTGCGATGGACCTTATGATCAGCCGGGGATATGTGCCACTATCTGTTCCACTACTGATGAAAGATGAAGCAATGCAAGGCACCGGTTACTATCCAGGCTCTGAAGACCAGACCTACCGGATGGAAAAAGATGAGTTAAATTTGGCAGGAACTGCCGAGGTGCCACTTACAGCATATCGTATGGGAGAAATACTCAAGACTGATGAACTTCCTTTGAAATACGTTGCTTTATCAAGCTGCTTTAGGCGCGAAGCAGGAGCTGCGGGCAAAGATACGTATGGCCTTTATAGAATCCATCAGTTCGACAAGGTTGAGCAAGTCGTCATCTGTAAAAACAACATCGATGAAAGCAATAAATACCATGAAGAAATCTTGGCTAACGCTGAAGCAGTCATGCAGGCGTTAGAGCTTCCCTATCGTGTTGTAAACGTATGCACCGGAGACCTTGGAAGAGGCCAAGTGAAGAAATATGATATCGAAGCGTGGATGCCCTCACGAGGCAATTACTGTGAAACACACAGCGCCAGTAAATTTTATGATTTTCAGGCGCGACGGATGAATCTTCGTTACAAAGACGCCACCAGCAAAAAGAACACCTTTTGCCACACTCTCAACAACACTGTCATCGCCTCGCCGCGAATATTGATACCAATTTTAGAACTTTACCAGAACTCCGACGGCTCAGTGACAATACCTAAAGTGCTCCGGCCTTATATGAATGATAAAGAAAAACTCATCTGAAATAGCCAAGATTCGATCTGATACTTCTTTTATAACCATCATTCAATCGCAAAATTTGAGGTGTCTGCCGGTTCAGGTCTTGATTACGAGGTTCTTTGTCGTCATTCAGACTTATCTTCGGCATCAGACGCTGGCTCTCTTGCACCAGAAATATAACGCCATCTTTCTTTTAGCTTAGCAGCCTCATCTGGAGAAATTTTGCGGGACTTTGATCTTTCTCTTAGCCAAGGATTTCGGAATCCTTCTCTAATCTGCGCCCGGAATTTCTCCTTTTCCTCCTCAGACAAATTCGCCATCTTCTCAATAATCTTCTTCCTTTGTTCTCGCAGCACCGCTATTTCCTCATTCGAGAGATTTTTCCCTGCCGTAGGGTCGCCACGGTCAAGTAACGGTGTGCCCACGTCATCTAACACATTTCGCCTGTAACCTCGACCAGTTTCTGATATCAATCTGTTCCTTCGAATATAAGATCCAACGCCCAAAGCAGCAAGTAGCACTACAGCAACAATGATTATCATGATGACTGTGTTTAACTGCTTCATTTCATTCTCCCTGCTAATCGATTATCACAGATTGTCGAGTTTTCCATGCATAAGGTTTACAAAACCGTTTTTATATATTATATGCTCCTACACATATATCTTCGCTATTCCGCCTTTATCGACGATAGATGTACCTATAGATCAGTTAATGCCACATATTTGTAAAGATGGCTTCTTACCTAAGTCTTCTATATTTAGCAGCATAACATTATAACACACAACTGTGTATGCACTGAGCAAAAATGTACGCGAGGAGTAATTCCCGTCGCAATAGCCGAAGGCATCCATGTCGCGTTTTGAGTACGCATTTCAGTTTAAAACGATGGATAGGCCCTTAAGGAAATCCTAAATTGAAAGGTGGTGATTATCCAAAAAATCATTTGACACAGCCGACAGTCACGTGCACAATATGAACCGTAATTGGATAAGGGGCGAAGAATATAGGTGTGGGAGGCCATCATTCTAAGCTTCAACACTGCGTTAAGCGGGCGAAAAGAACCGTCCCTTTGGATGTGGGTCGACCGGGGAAAACTTACGCTTATATTATCGGCCTTATTATTTGTTCAAAGATGGGGGTAGGGTGAGAAAAGATAAATTATGTGCTCTTGATTCATCAAGAGATTGTACGTATTAACACAAGGATAAACAAAGATGGCGTATAGCCCTGTCTCGGAGTATACAGAGGGTCGAACTCACTCATGTTTGTCGGGAAAGGGTTGAATTTAAGGTCTGCGTAGTTTTCGCTGACACAATAACCTTATGGTTGCGCCGTATTAGCAAAGGACAATAAAAGCAAACTGCCTTCAGAAATTAGCGCGGTATTGCCGATAAATCAAGGAGGTGGCTTCATGAAGTTGGAACGAAGAAAACCTTCAGGCCGAGAAAAGGATCAAGCATCCGTAAAGCTCCTGGAGAAGCTGCGAGAACAACTATATTCGTCCAATGTATCAACCATTCGCCAGAGTGCGTTCAATCTGTCGTGGATGCAGGAGGACGGACTAGATATACTAAAAGAAGCTCTCTTCAGTGATTCGCTTCGACGTACAAAAAGCGCGGCAGCGTATGGATTACGAAAAATGCGAGGCCGAATGCGGAAGCCGGCCCTTGAGGTCTTGTCAGCGGGTACAAAGCATTCCAACAAAACCACAGCAGAGGCGTGCCAAAACGCTTTGCTGGTTCTAAAAAAGGCTAAACCGACTGCGAAGGGTCCATTTAAAAGAAAGCCACGGAAAGGCAAATTCAAGATAAAAGAAATCGTCAGAGGCAAACAAAAAAGGCAAGCGCATAAAGTAAGTAACCAAAAGAACCGCTTTTCAAAAAGATAGGTAGGTCAAAGTTCGGTGTCGCCACAATAGAGCTTGCGGGATTATTTTATACGCTCAAATTCTAATGCACTTATCTGCATCGGAGAGACGAGCACTTATAGCCAAAAACGATATCCTACAGTACACGGTACATTTGCTTCTGTGGAGATATGTTGAACAATTGTGTATCGGTCAGTTCCAGTGATTCACAAATCATGATCAAACGAATGTTATTCCACATTTATAGCGATATCGGGCCGGATTAACAGCCCCGTATCCATGCCACAGAAGCATCAATAACCGCAAATTGAACCATGAACAGGATTCCACGTGCTGTTTGCAAAGACAATTGCTTAATGGGGCACGTTTTACAAAGGTAATATCAATTGATTTGTACGCACATGGTAGCGCAGGAGCAAAAAGCAATTATGGCTAGAAAAGTGAAAGTAGCTGCACTTATTCTGAAGATTGTAGCAGCAACTGGATATGTCATAATAGGACATGTACAACAGATATCGGCAGACGAGAGCCTGAGGCAAAAGTAGTCAGCGAGGATGAAAGCAGAGACTTAGCCGTTCTTCAAATTACAACCAGCGAGAAATTGCCATTTATCCGTCTCGGCCGAAGTCGTGACCTGATGATAGGTGAAACAGTTATAGCTATTGGTAATCCGTACGGCTACTCACACACGCTTACAACCGGCGTGGTAAGTGCGGTGGAGCGAGATATCAAGATAGAGGAAGGATTCTGGCTACGCGGATTAATTCAGACAGATGCACCGATTAATCCTGGCAATAGTGGTGGGCCATTACTTAACATCAACGGTGAATTAATCGGCATCAATAGCGCAATTAGAGCAGAGGCAGAAAATATAGGTTTTGCTATACCTGTCGATGCGCTTGCAGAAAACCTTCAGCACATGTTTCTGCCTGAAGGAATGCACCGGATTCGGCTGGGATTAACCGTAGGGCGAGTCGAGAAACGAGGCAGTACTACCGGCTTGGTTGTAGAATCGGTAAACAAGGGCAGCCCTGCTGAGAGTAAGGGTGTATCCGTTGGAGGTATGATACTTGAGGTGGATGGTCAGAAGCTTACCAGTGTCATCGACTTGTATGTGAAAATCGGTAAAAAGAAAGTCGGACAGCAAATAAAGATCAGATACGTGCCACCTGCGGGTTCTCAGGCCGATAGTCAGGTCATCGAAATAAAGCTGATGGAAAGGCCTCTGCCGGATGGACGAAGACTTGCCAAAGAGTTCTTCCAGATGGAGGTATCTGAGTTAAATGAGCGCGTAGCCAGGAGATTTGGCTTTGCCAGGGCATATCCGGTACTAATCATCACCGATTTAGAAGCGCAAGGAATAGCTGCGAGGCAAGGACTTAAGCCGGGCGATCTCATCCTGCAGATCAACAAAAGGACCATCCGTAATATAAGGGAGCTCTCACTGGAAATGGAGAACATTACAGAAGGTGACATCGTTGAGCTACGGATACTGCGTATCACAAGCGGAATTTTTGGTGAAGTGCGACGTCGGCTCGTGGTCGAATTAAAGGCACAAAGTAAAAAAAGAACAAGATAATCTACATTTGGTAAGCGTTGAGAGAAGGAAGCTATCTTTAACACGTTCGGCCTTGTCACCACGCACGCCAAGACCATTTATATATTATTCCATCACTGTCCGTCCAGAACCAAAAGGTTCCGTACTTCGGAGAAGAAGAGCGAGCTGGAGCTACTTGGCTGGTCGACTCAGGAGATATCACAGAACTCCAGACATATATATTTCCGCCTTGTTGGTTATCTAATATCAATTCCGGTATACCCCAACTGGCAATTAGCTCCGAAAAATGCGCGCCTTTCCACGTATCGACGACCTTATTCATTCTCGGATAATCCATGCAGCCAGCCAAAGCTAATAGAATAAATAAACATACAAGTTTTCGCATTTATTTACCTCTGATGTACGGTAACCGCGACTTCCAGCAACGCGTTATTGAGTATAGAATAGAGACGACCAGACAGCCAAAAAAAACAGATATAATACAACCCCAAATCTGTCCTCCTTTCGCTGCCTGTTAGACCCTAAAAACAACATATATTATAGCGTCTTTTGTTCAAAAAATCAAGTAAAAAGCTGAGAGATTGAGAGATCTCATAACACAAAAAACATCATATCGCTTTCATAGAAGATAAATGGATGAACAATGAATAGCCCTACAACAATTGGTCCTATAATTTGGGATTTGATGAAATAACCACTTTAGATGCATAATTCGAACCTTTTAATCGTTTTGTTTAAAGTTTAATCGCACAGCAGGGAGTAAGGAAATATAACCATTCGGCAATCACTCTATCATTAAATATCGCTGAAGCCGCCTTGCCGTAAAGCTCCAACTGTTGACGATAAAGTTGCGCGCGCTCACGAACCTGCGCGGCGGTAACATTATCCGTTTTGAAATCTATTACAACCAATCCCTGTGGGGATCGAATGAGTAAGTCAATCACTCCCTGAACGATAATCGTGTCTCGTGTCTCGTAGCTCACATCCAGTTGCAGTGGCAAATTTTTCCATTGCGAAGCTGGTAACGAAAAAGTAAACGGCCACTCACGCCGAACGACATTTCGCTTATCAAGAACCAACCGGCCAAGGTTGCTATCAAAAAATGCCATTATTGAAGTTGTGCAGATATGTTCAGCAATATCTTCTGCTATAGCACCTTCAGCAACGAGTCTCATTTTGATATTTTCTATCTTTTTTTCGGTTACTAAGCCGGTCAGATCGAGCTTAGAGATGACAATATGTGTAGCGGTGCCAATCATTCGAGCTGCAGCAGGACCTGTCAGAAACGGCTTTTCACCCAAAAAAGCAGCAGGCTGACGGTCCAGAGCATGTGAATAATCAAATTTTACATACTCGTCACCTCGATGAGTCAACTGTGTAACCGAGCTTTTGGCAGGCAAAAGCGACGCATTAGCGAATCGATAGCTCCAGGCTAAAGAACTTTTTAGTCTTGAAAGCAGTTCAGTTTGTGCTGGTTTATTAGATAAGCCTTTCAAGGGCTGGATTTTTCTCGGTGTCTTTTCAGACCTTAAACCAAGCACATAACCCGACAACTTTTCAATTTCAGCCCGTCCATGGAGCTTGAAATTAAACAGGCCATCGTCCTTTGCCGTTCGCCCCAAATTTGTATCGAAGGTATCGTGTAAGACTTTTTGATTCGACAATCCGTAGAGCAGCCACTGCAGAGGATTCTGACAGTCACGAAGCTGCCAATGAGGAATTGGCTCGCCGCTAAAGAAAAAGCCGTCAGTGATAATTTGCGCGCAGTTGGTTCGCTCCTGAGAAGCTGTCAAAATGAGTCTGTCTTTAGCTCGAGTTGTAGCAACGTAGAGAATGCGCATCTCTTCAGCTAATGCAGTCGAAAGTTTCTTCTCCGCGACGACTTCATGTGCAAGAGAGCGTAGTTTGCTGTTGGAAACACGGTCAACGATCTGCACGCCGAGCGTTCCATCAGTATCAGCAATTATATCAACGTAGATATCCCGCTTGTTAAAGGCAGTTTGAAGCTCAGCCAAAAATACAACAGGAAATTCGAGACCCTTGCTCTTATGCACGCTCAAGATACGAACTGCATTTCCTGCCGCATTCTCAGGTTCTGCCGGTGACCAGTCCTGACCTGTCTCGAGAAGTCTTTCGATGAACCGGACAAAACGAGTTAGCGATGGCGCTGCGGCACTCGTGGCAAAGCCCTCAAACTGAATGGCCCTGTCGTGTAGTTTGAGAAGATTGGCTCTGCGTGCCTGGCCGTTGGGCAAAGCTGAGACGATAGATAAATACCCACTTTGCCGATATATCTGCCAGATGAGTTCTGCAAGTTCGCCGCGACGGGCATTAGTCCGCCACTTTTCAATCTGGGCAAGTACATCTCTTAGTCTGTCAGACAACGTCTTGTCAGGCGCATCGTCACAATACTGATTAACACAGTTGTAAAAATTTGTGGAGTATCCATTTGCCCTGCTGTGCAGTCTTATCCTGGCCAGATCAGTATCACTAAGGTTGAAGAACGGACTTCGTAACACCGCTGCCAACTCGATGTCACGCTGTGGGTTATCAAGGACTTTGAGTAAAGCTATGACATCGCTGATTTCAGTTGTCTGAAAGTACCCTGCTGTGCTCTGGCAGCTCACAGGTATACCTGCCAGGCGAAACACTTCTACATAGTCATTAGCGCTTCTAACCAGAGAGCGCATCAAGACAACAATGTCACGATATTGAACGTCTCGCAGGCAACCTTGCGTTTCGTCATATATCTGTAGCTGATTCTTTCCAGATTCAGCTCCGACCATCTTGCGAATTTGCTGGGCGATAAAAGCCGCCTGACGCTGGCGTTTACTGATAACATCCCACTCTTCGCTGGCTTCGGAAGTGTTCGACTTTTCTTCCTGCAAATCTTCTTTTGCGTCAGTCTCATCAAGTATGTGAAACTCGACAACACACTCGCTACCGCTGCTCGGCTGGCTGGAAAGCTCAGCACCGCGGGCCGGTCTGAGTTTCGCTGAATCATCGTAATCAATCTTAGCGAAAGAAGACGTCATAATGCGTGAAAAAACCGCGTTGACAAAATCAAGGATGCCTTTTGCAGAGCGAAAATTCTTATTCAGGTCAACACGCAATCCATCAGGTGCGTTTCCTGAATCAACAGATGCCAACTGAAGATTACTTGCGAAGATTTCCGGCTCTGCTCCTCGGAAGGCGTAGATGCTCTGTTTTATATCGCCGACCGTAAAAACGTTACCTTTCGAACTGAGCATTTTCAAAATTGCCTGCTGGACCGGATTAATATCCTGATATTCATCGACGAATATGTATTTATACCTCCTGCGAAGCATCAGAGCTGTCTCAGAGGGCGTCAGTTCGTCTGCGGCTGGATCAGACCGGCTTAAGAGCTTAAGAGCGTGATGCTCAAGGTCAGAGAAATCCAGACAATTGAGCGAGCGCTTGGCCTGAGCATAAAGTTGGTCAAATTTTTTGACAAGTTCAATGAAAACGCGTGTTTGTAAACTGACTCCTGCACCTATTCTATCGACATAGTCCGGGTTCAGAATCGCCAGGTCATTGAGATTCTTTAGAGACGAAGTCGCTTTTTTAACAGTGCTCCTGACAAGCTCAGCGATGGGTTGCTCCAAAGCTTCAGGCTTATAAAACCTGGGCAATTTGCGAAACATCTGCACCTGTTGAACACAGGCATCCCAGTCCCCTCGCTGCAAATGCTCAATACATTGTTTAACAGGCTCTATAAAATTACGCTCAAATCTCTCGCTCCAGCCTGTGTCGACTCCTGCATTTTTACAGATGTTCTCGACGTGACAGAGACGGCCTAAGGCATGCTGGAGTCTGTCGGCAACAATTTGCTTTTGCTTCTGGCCCAGGTCGGTTGCGAAGAGACCGGCGGCTCTGGCCAGCAGAAAAGCCTTATCGCACCAGCTTTGACGTGAGACGATACCATCTAAGAAATCACTAAGCTCTATTACTTTAAAGAGAAAACCGTCATTCGTGCGCAGGTCCCGTCGCCATAATAATTGCTCAAGTGCGGGCACCAAATTGCTTTGCTGCCAGGCCCACTCGATGGTTTTATCAAGAACCTCGCCTTTGAGCAGCCTCGCTTCATCAGCGTCGATCACACGGAAAGTCGGATCGAGGCTGAGCTTATAGAAATACTCGGTGATAAGACGTTTGCAGAAAGCATGTATCGTGCTTATATCGGCTGCCTGAAGCAGTACAAGCTGCTGACGAAGATGTGGATCAGCGGTTTGCATAAACGCAAGCCTTAACTGTTCTGCGATGCGTGCACGCATTTGCTCCGCAGCGGCGTCGGTAAACGTCAACACAAGTATGCTCCAGACATCAGGACATGCAGACTTATCGGAGACGATACCCGCGCATCGGCCTGAAAGGACCGCTGTCTTGCCCGTACCGGCTGAGGCGGCTACAAGAACATCACTTCCCCGAGCGGTGATTGCCCGCTTTTGCTGATCTGTCCACTTAATCCTCTTCTGAGCCATTAGGCGGATTTATCCTTTCAAGGACTTGAAGTTTGTTGATCGGCTGTAAAAAGTTGTAATCATTTATCTGCCAGTCAAATCGACAAACCGAATTATAATCACAATATCTACAAGGAGAGTCACCACGGAGCTGATATGGTTGAACTTGAATATTTCCAGAGAGCATCTCTTCAGTCAATTGGATGATTTTATTCTCGGTAAATTGCAGCAGGGATTCGAAATGAACCGGTCTTAAAGATGCGCTTTTACCATAATCACCGTATTGCACATCCTTGGAAGTAACGCGAAAGCTATAAAAACGGCTCCAGCCCGAACTTAACGAGTTATCCAAAATCGGAAAAAACTCTCCGTTGAATATACCCTTTGCTTTATACAAGAAACTATCCTGAGTCCGTGAAAGCTCAGTTAATGTAGTCGCTGCCGGAGTCACTTGAATCGGCATGAAGAATGCTCCCACCGCATCATCTATTTGCAAACTATCCGAGCTGCGAACAGCTAAAATATAAACCGGCAACTGGATATCAAGACCGTGATAGAGGCAAGACCAACTGAAAGACCGGTCTCTGAGTTTGTAGTCGAAAATCACAGCGATTTTTTTACCATCTATCTCAGCAATATCAAGCCGATCAACCTTGCCATCCAAAGACAACAAGCGACCATCGCCAAGCGGAAGCTCATACCTGCCAAGTGTCTCCTGCGCCCCTTCGACGTCGCCGAACGATACCTCCGAGTATTCCGGTCTGAAATTGCCCGCTCGCACCATCTGGGCAATAGCTAAAACACAGTCCTCAAGCACCTCGGCAGATGAATTTATAATATACATATTGTGCGCCGAATGGCGCGCAAAAATCGATATAAAGGGGTGCTCACTAACGAGCTTCAGTATTTCTTCTTGCAGAACGCTTAAAAGCTGCTGATCCTCAACGACGGTGATGTCTTGCCTCTGCGCGTTGAGTCGCTTTAACAAAGCATCAAGGACAAGATGATAAAAGGCGCCTACATCCAGGGGTTCGAGTTTGAATTCCTGTCGTTTTTTTAGCTCCAGTACATATCTGGCGAAATATTTATAAGGACAAGCAGCAAATATCCCCAACTTTGTAACTGAGCTTTGTATTTTTTTGCCGAAGAGCTTCGCCAGCAAGTTCTTGTCAAGGCTTGCCTTATTATCATAGGCTATGGCTGAAGTTACAGTACCTGCTACATTACCAAGCTGCTTATCCGAGCGAAGACCAGCCAGTAACGTGGCAAGTTCGCTATCCGGCAGAGATTGAGTCGGTGGGCCATCTCTTCCAAGTTGACTACAGAGCAAATCAAGAAGCTCGATTTCATTATAAATCTGTTCGATATTAACCGGTTCGGGACCGATCGATTCTTCCTGAAGATTTTCAAACAAAGATTCGAGTTCGTCTACGAACTGCGAGCGAGTAACTGTACCGCCCTGCTCATCGACCGCAGGATATGTGACATACAGAATTTCAGATGGCCGAGTGAACGCAATATAGGCCAAATACTGCCGCTGGACAAGCGCCTGACTTGTCGTTAGAGCCAATGGAAAATCTGTAGATTCAGCAACAGCACGATCGTCATCGGTCAGGATACTGTCAAAACTAATAGGGACCGGAAACTGTCGTTGAGTCGCACCAACAAGAAATACCGCTCTCAAATCAGGATGTCGACTTCGCTCGATAGAACCGACCAGCACTTGATCCAAAGTCGGTGGAATTAGAGCCAACGTTAACTGCGAAAGAGCAGAATTGACGACTGCACAATAGTCTTGCGCCGGCATGATCTGCCCTGCAAAAGTTTCGATAAGCTCATCAAATACGTCCAATAGCCTGTCAAAGAATTGTCGGTGCTGCTGAGCAATCTCATAATCTCCAACTTGAATCGCTTCTTCGGCCCATCTCCCCAGGGTCTGACGCACATTCAAACTATCAAGAAAGGTAAAAACAGCACGAGTAAACTGCTCGGCACCTGTCGCCTTTACACTACCTTCATTTATATATAGCGCACGTCGCAGTTCAAGCAAAGGTTCAACTGCTCTTTGTCTTATTTGCTCGACCTGCTGGTCATTAAAATCACGGCTATCCTGGCCCGCAAACTGCCATGGTTGAGAATCAATCCAATCATTAGTGGTTACACCAAATGCAATACAATAATTTTCCAGAAGGTCGACATCGCAGCGTTCAATCAAAATAAGGTCGGTTTTAAGAAAGGTGAAAATATCGTTATGTAAAAATCCGCCAATTATCACCTCGAGAGCTGAACTAATAAGCTGAACAACGGGATGCTGGTTCAATGGCTTTGGCTTATCTATAAAAAAGGGAATACGATAATCTTCAAAGTATGCACGTATGTAATGCTGATAGGCCTCGATATCGGAGGCTATAACAGCAATGTCACGGTATCTATAGTCCTTTTCTCTGACCAATTCAAGTATCTGTCTTGCCACGAATTGGACTTCAGCGCGCCTGTTTGGCGCGGATATTAACTTTATGCCGTTTGATGTTTTTGACTTTGGTTCGGTAGGCTCGAAAATATTTTTCTCAACATGAGCAAGCTCAGGACAAGATGTAAATCTAAATGCCTTATCCAGAATTAGGGGATTAGCTAACGATAGCTTAAGTCCTTTTACAAGCTCGACGAGTTCGGCGTATGTACGGTTTATGACGCTGAACAGACTCGCTGGTTCGTAGGTTTGCGCCTGTGGCTCTGTTAGATTAATAGTAGATGGGTCAAGGCACAATGCAATCTGGGCATCTGCAACCACATTCAATAGCTCGGCAAGTATCGCAAGCTCAGCAGAGGTGAAGCCGGCAAAACCATCGACCCACAACTTCGCACCTTTAACAAAATCGGCTCCTGCTATAGCTTGACAAGCACGAGTTAACTGGATATCAGGATCAACAAATTTACCCTCGATAAAATTCAGATACTCCTGAAGAATAAGATGTAAGTCGGCAAATTTTAACGCAGCTAAACCCTGCTGCTCGTCTTTATCAAGCTGCGCCAGCATTTGCTCTATATCTTCAGGAGTTTTAGCGTATTGGTGCAATTCCGTGATTGTTCCAGCTATCTGATGAGCAAGACCCGGACGCTCCGCAGATGAGCCAAAAACTTTAAGCTTTCTCTGGATTCTCCGCAGAATCCTATGGACGATCATTTGCTGGCCGATTCGTGAAATTGCAGGCCGGGCTGTCTTGTTGCCGAGCAGTAAGAATCGCAGACGGTCAAATGAAAGCACCTGCAATCTGCTATAGCCGGCAATTCTTTCATCCCCCAGAATAGACCGCTCAGCTTGATAAGTAGCCTGTTCCGGAACCAAAAAAAGTAATAGCTTATCTTCGGCAGGCTCCAGCAGCGCTTTTACTACGGCTCGTATGCAATAACTGGTCTTGCCCGTACCGCTTCTGCCGAGAATAAACTGAATCGCCATTAGGAAATTCCCCAATCTAAGATCACTACTTTGTTACTTTTTACCACAATCAGTGGTTGTTTTCAATTAAGCATATTAGTTAGTACTACAGCGCCACATGGTTATGAATTATCCTGGATACAACAACGTAACTTCTCA
>CAYNTC010000026.1:0-14928 GCA_964399795.1 uncultured Pirellulales bacterium
ATTATAAATTTTTATCAGATACAGGCAGAAGCCTTGAATGTTTTAGTAATTAATACCCAGAAGGCTTTGGAGCAATCGGATAGAGAAAGAAAAGCTAATGAGCAGGCACAGAGAGTGGAGAACTTTGTAAGGAATCTAATCATGGATTTAAACAGTATGTTTATGAAGTTTTACTTTTTCAAGGATCGCAAAAATAAGCGGTATGAGCCGATGACTGATAGGCAGGCTAATGTTATTGCCGAGTTTGCAATTTTCGCTAAGACTTTAACCAAGCGTGTACGCCCATTGCTTAATAGGTTTCAGCAAGACAGGAACTTCGAAGAAAAAATCGATAAGGAAATAAAAGAGCTTGAAACCAGTGTGAGACGAAAACTAAGGAAATTTGACAAAGCTTTAGATGAAACCAAGGCTGCTTTGCCCACTCGTCTGATCCAATTTGCCCGAAATATCACCGGCGGTTTTGGCAACCTTTTCCAAGCCCGCAGTTTTGTTGCGGTGGCAAATAAAAGAAAGTCGGACAAAATCTCGAAAAAGCCGGCCCAAAATCAAGATATTGAAGAAAGTTTCTCAGCACAGAGACCAAATACCAATGACGACAGATTGGAAAATCTATTTAACAGCCTGAACATAAAATCAGTGACGCATTTAAAAGCGTAAAAGAATGCAAGAAGCAAATACCCAATATGTTTTAGAGCGGCTAAATAAGGACCTTCACCGTTTTATCGATACTATCGGTGATATCCCTTATATTGCTTTGCCCTCGGAGAAGCCGGAGATTATCTGTTTTTCCGGAAAAATCAAGGAACTGACCGGCTATGACGTTAATGAAATCCTCGCTGATAGACAATATTGGGAAAATTTGATCCACCCCTGTGATCGCGATCAGGTTTTTGAGGCCTTTGGCAGATGTAGGAACGAAGGCATGCCCTTCAACATAGAGTACAGAATTGTTCACAGGGATGGTTCATTGCGGTATGTTAGCGATAAAGGGGAACCTGTTTTTAATGACAAGGGTGAGATAACACAGATCGAGGGTTTAATTACCCCTATTGGAGAAAGCAAGGGGCTTGAGAACACGCCTTCATTGGAAATTAGGGAATTGTCAAATTCAAACAATTTAAACTCAATTCATTTACAAAAAGTTTAGAACTTCTGAAAGGAGATTCAAGATGGTAATAGCGATAGCTGAAGACATGAAAAAGCTGACGGAGAACATCATTATTTCCAATGATGTCCGGCTAAAGGCGGTGGGTGGCTTAGTGGCAGATACACATGAGACCCTAAACCGGTTTTCTATGGATAGAAAGAAAATGGCTGCACAACAGTCCAGGGATTTGGCCAATTTTATGAATGGACTCTCAAAGAATGTGCAAGGTATGTTGAAAAGTGCCCGGAACATGGTGCAGCAGTTCCATAAAGACAACATGCAGATGAGTAGTGAACAGGCAAAGAATCTGGCAGATTTTGTCAACGGTCTTGTCAGCAACGTCGGCTCAATGCTTGACAGTTTCGAGAAAGACCACAAACACATGTCAAAGGAGATGAAAGCCAAGCTCACCAGAGAAATAAAGGACATCCAGACAGAGGTTAAAAGAATCCTCAGTGATGCTGACAATCTCATCGGCGAATTTGGTGCCGGCATGGCCCAGGCCAAGAAAGCCTGGAAGAACTTGTCCGCTGCTCTGGCCAGAGCAAGAAAAGCCGGTTTTATGATGCCAGAGATTGATGCCGGAGAAAAGGTAAGGACGGTTAAGCAGGCAATACGTAAACCTAAGGCCCAGGGCAAGAAGAAAACCGCTACAAAGAGTAAAAGCAGAAGGCCAAAAGCCAAGGTCGGTGTTTAAAAACCTCGAAAAGCTTATCTGAAGCTAAACAGTCGTTGGCCGTAAAGGATAGCTAGATGTGAATACGATTCAAGGATGGGATAGTTTATGAGCTGGATAACATGTGCTTTTTGTAAAGGGACAGGTAAAGACCCTTTTAATTTATTGAGTGAGCTTGCCATCTGTCAGGTTTGTGGTGGTACGGGTAAAGTTCATATAGAGGATCCTATAGTCAAGTGTGCATTCTGCAAAGGCACAGGTGTTCACCCTCATACCCGAATAAGCTGCTCTGCATGCGAAGGCAAAGGCAGTGTTACGCATAACAAGGGTGGCGACGAGCGGTGTCCTGTCTGTGACGGCAAAGGCCATAAAGGGAGCGAAAACCTTCCCTGCAGTAACTGTAGCGGCAAAGGTTTTGTCAGGAAAGTAGCAGTTAAGAAAAATCTTTGCAAGGAGGTCTGTCAAAATGATTGATGAGATGACGACAGTATTAGAGCCGAGTGCTCTGCCGGACTTTGTGGAAACAAGTTACGTAAAAGACCTGACTGACAGGGCTCTTTGTTACATTGGAGCAGGCTTTCCAGTTCACCTGAGAGGTCCTTCCGGTACCGGCAAGACGACATTAGCTATGCATCTGGCAAGCAGGCTCAAAAGGCCGGTAGTAATGATTCATGGAGACGAGGAGTTCACTACTTCCGACCTTGTAGGTGGTGAGCATGGTTACAGAGTCAGGAAGGTGGTGGATCGCTTTATTTCGAGAGTTTTAAAGACTGAAGAGGATATGGTCAAACGCTGGGTAGATAATCGACTGACCGTAGCCTGTAAATACGGATTTACGCTCGTGTACGATGAGTTTACACGTTCCCGGCCTGAGGCAAATAATATCCTGCTGTCTATCTTGCAGGAAAAAATGATGGATCTGCCAGCCGCAAGGGAGGGAGAGGAACCTTATTTAAAAGTTCATCCGGACTTTACAGCAATCTTTACATCAAATCCTGAAGAATACGCCGGGGTACACAGGAGCCAGGACGCTTTGCGGGACAGGATGATAACTATGGATCTGGATTATTTCGACTACGAAACCGAGGTGGCAGTCACGCAGGCCAAGTCCAAACTGTCCAGACCTAATGTTAAAATGATAGTTAATATTGTCAGGGGCCTGAGGGAGTCGGGCAAATGCGAATTTGCCCCCACTGTTCGAGGCTGCATTATGATTGCAAAGACTCTGAAGTTCCAGAAGTTAACACCTGCCAAAGCAAAAAAGGTGTTTATGCAGATGTGTCAGGATATTCTGGCATCGGAAACGAGCAGAGTCGGCTCAAAGACAAATCAGGACAGGGTCAAACAAATAGTAAGAGAGCTTGTAGTAAAAGAGCTTGGTATAGACGAAAAAGTTAATCCTGTTGATAAGACCTGTGAAGATGATTTTACCGTAGCCGATAGCCAAAGCATAATTGAGCAGGAAAATAAACAGAAGGAAAAAAGTCTGATTGAAATATAGAACGGAGGCACATTAAATGAAAACGGTACAACAATTACCAAACCTAAGCGATATAAAAAGCGTGCGTTCCATCCCGAAGTACTTCGGGATTCCCAAAATCAAAAGGCCGGCCCATCTGGATTTATACGTGCTCGGGATGGAAAAGAGCAGATTAGAAAAAGAGCTTGTTGTCCTGAACAAAAGAAGAAACACGGTTATGCGAAACCTGGCCGATGTCAGTGCACAAGTCGAGAAATTACGAAAACAAACGTACGAGCAGCAAAGAAACAAAAATCATGAAGGCTCCCCGCAGAAGCCGTTAAAAACGCTGACCGTAAACTATTGAATAACAACAAGCATCCGACCAATAGTGCGTGATTTTATCAATAATTAAAAGCTATTAAAGGAATAAAAAATGGCCAAGGATAAAAGTAAAAAAGATGAAGGACTGAATATTGATTTTGGCATAGGGAGTCTTGGGGGTCTGTTTAAGGGAATCGAAAATCTCGTTGACCTGGCGGCTAAGTTGAAGGAAGCCGGCGGAGAAATCAACAAAGAAGGCGAGATTGACCTGAGCAACCTTAAAGAAGGGATGAAGGGCGTGTTTGGAGTTTCTGTGAGAACAGCCGTTGGAGGCAAGCCTGTGGTTGAATCTTTTGGAAATGTCAAAAAGAGCCCCACCGGACCCACAGTAGAAGAAGAAAGGGAGCCTTTGACCGATGTTTTTGATGAGGACGAAGAGGTTCGAATCTATGCCGAAATGCCGGGTATTAACGAAGCTGATATAAAGTTAGATTTGAAAGAAGATATTCTTGATATCTCAGCTCAGACCGGAGATAGAAAATACCATAAGGAGGTTTTACTTCCGACAAAGGTGCAGGCAGATACACTCGTTTCCTCTTACAACAACGGCATTTTAGAGATCAAGGTGAAAAAGTGAATGGGATTAAAAGGATTAAAAGAAACTTCGCTGAAGTTAATTCTGTTCGGCGGCAAAGGCGGAGTAGGAAAGACAACCTGTGCATCTGCTACCGCTCTTTATTTGGCGAGAGATTTTAAGACACTGATTCTTTCAACAGACCCTGCTCATTCGCTTGCTGACAGTCTGGGACAGAAACTTGATGGCGAGCCTAAAGAAATAAAGGGAATTAAAAATTTAAGTGCCCTTGAAGTAAACGTAGAAAACGCTCTTTCTAAATTTAAAACAGAACACGCCGATGAGATAAAGAAGATCGTGGAAACCGGCACTAACCTGGATGCAGAGGATATTGATTCAGCCTTTGCCCTGCCTATCCCGGGAATGGATGAAGTAATGGGTTTTAAGACTATGATTAACCTGATAGATGAGGCAAAGTTCGATAAATACATCGTTGATACCGCACCTACCGGCCATGCATTAAGACTCTTGAGTTCACCGAAGCTGCTGGATGACTGGGTTAAGGTGATGGCAAAGATGAGATGGAAGTACAGGTATATGGTTGAGAGATTTGCCGGCAAGTATGAACCGGATAAAGGCGATGATTTTCTTTTATCTATGAAGAAAACCGTAAAAAGAATAGAGGATTTGCTTCGTGATCAAAACCGATGTGAGTTCATAGCAGTTGCTATTCCGGAGGATATGGCAGTTTTAGAGACTGCCAGGCTGATAAGTAATTTGGGTAAATTTGGAATCAAGGTCAGACAAATGGTGATAAACAACGTTATTCAGTCAAACGGTTGTGAGTTTTGCAGGGAGAAAAGAAAACAACAGGACAGATACATAAGCAAGATAAGAGGAAATTTTAACGGCTTAACAACAATTGTTTCCTCGTGCCCTCAAGAAGTTAAGGGGCTAAAGGCTTTGGCGGATTTTAAGATGCAATTATTCAATTAGAAACAAAAGAAAGGCAGGCGGCATGAAGCAGTTTAAAGTAAAGGAGGCATTAGCTAAAGATGTAGGAAGGGCCATCGCTCGTATCGACCCGGAAGACATGAAGGCTTTGGGCCTGCAGGTTGGTCAGGTAATCGAAATAGAAGGTAAAAGAAAAACCGCTGCTAAGGTGATGCCCTGTTATGCTGAGGATAGGGGCAAAAAGATTATTCAGATAGACGGCATTACAAGAGAGAATGCCAAAGTCGGCCTTGATGAAAAGGCAGCAATTGAAAAAGTTGAAAGCAAATCCGCCAGGAAAATCACTCTTGCCCCCTTGACGAATAGAGGAGTTCTCCAAAAGGACAAAGATGCTAAATATATCGGCTCTCTCATAGAAGGTCTGCCTTTAACCAGCGGCGATAAAGTTCGGGCCAGATTATTCGGCACCAAGACCTGTGATTTTTTAGTGGAAGATACGATACCCGATGGGCTGGTTCTGGTCAGCTCTGCAACCCTGATAAGGGTAAAGTCAAAGGAAGGTAAAGTCGAGAAAGCCAAGATATCCTATGAAGATATAGGCGGACTCAGTACACAGGTCCAGCGAATAAGAGAGATGATTGAGCTGCCCCTGAAGTACCCCGAGGTCTTCGACAGACTTGGTATTGAGGCACCTAAAGGGGTCTTTATATATGGCCCGCCGGGAACGGGTAAAACATTAACCGCCCGGGCTGTGGCTAATGAGACCGACGCATATTTTGTCAGTATAAGCGGCCCGGAGGTTATAGGCAAATTTTACGGCGAGTCGGAAGCCCGGCTTCGAAGTGTTTTCGAAGATGCTCAGAAACATGCCCCTGCCATAATCTTTATTGACGAGATAGATGCAATAGCTCCAAAACGGGAAGACATGGGCGGTGAAAAGCAGGTTGAAAGACGTGTCGTAGCTCAGCTTCTTGCCCTTTTGGATGGCTTGGAATCCAGAGGTCACATTATAGTAATCGGCGCAACGAATATACCTAATACCATAGACCCTGCTTTGAGAAGGCCGGGACGGTTCGATAGGGAGATATCTATCCCCATACCCGACAAAAACGGCAGACTGGAAATCTTAGAAATCCACACAAGGGGAATGCCATTAGCCAAAGGTGTCAGCTTGGAAAAATTAGCTGAAATCACTCATGGATTTGTAGGTGCGGATTTGGAAGCGCTGGCAAGGGAAGCAGCTATGTCAGCCCTTCGGAAGATTTTGCCAAAGATTGATTTTGAGCTATCAGACATACCTTACGAAACACTGCTCAAATTAGAGATAGCAATGGACAATTTTCTCGAAGCCATGAAGGAAATTGAGCCGTCTGCAATAAGGGAAGTGTTTATTGAGGTACCGGATGTAAAATGGACTGACGTAGGCGGTCTTGAAAATATCAAGCAGGAGCTCAAAGAAGCCATAGAATGGCCGCTCAAATATCCCGATGTCTTCAAAAAAGCCGGCACTAACCCACCTAAAGGAATTTTACTTTATGGCAAACCTGGAACAGGCAAGACCCTTTTAGCCAAGGCCGTGGCCAATGAAAGCGGAGTCAATTTCATATCCATCAAAGGGCCGCAACTTATCAGCCGATATGTGGGTGAATCGGAACGTGGGGTAAGGGAGACATTCAGGAAGGCAAAACACGCAGCTCCTACGATACTTTTCCTTGATGAGATAGACAGCTTAGTGCCCAAAAGAGGCTCCAGCTCTACAGATGCCCATGTAACCGAAAGGGTAATAAGTCAATTCTTAACTGAAATGGATGGCATTGAGGAGCTTAAGGGCGTTGTTGTTTTAGCTGCAACCAACAGACTCGATTTGGTTGATCCTGCGATACTTCGAAGCGGCAGATTTGACCTGTTATTCGAGCTGCCTGTACCTGATGAGAAAACCAGAGAGGAGATTTTCAAAATACATACTAAAAATAAGCCTCTCAATGGAACTGTCGAGTTGAAGAGGTTAGCTAAAGAAATCGAAGGCAGAACCGGCTCAGACATTGAGTTTGTCTGCCGAAAGGCCTCGATGTTTGCAGTACGAGAATATATCGAGCGTAACTCAGTGAAGGAAAAAATAAGTGCTGGTGAGGGACTGAGGGTTTCAAAACAGCATTTTGACGAAGCTATTAAAATGCTGAAAGAGCAAACCGGCAACTGCGAAAAAGGCGGCTCAAATTGAGTGCATGGACTAATAACAGCCCCGAAGTACTTCGGGGAAAGAAAGGGTTTGTCATGAGCAATATGGGCAAATATATTTACGGCGTCATAAACTCTGGCAGCAAAGAATTTTTTGATCTGGGAATCCCGAAGTACTTCGGGACTGAATCTGCCGACAGCAGCGAAATATCCAACCGGGCATATACCATTTCCTTCCAGGATATCGCGGCAATAGTAAAAGATTCAGAAATCGTTGATTACAGCCATATGCCCAAAGGCATCTTGGCAAGACTGCTTGTCAGCCATCAGCAGTTGATCGAAAAGGTAATGACCGAACATAATATTATTCCCTTGAGGTTGGGGACTTTTGCCGCTAGCGACGAAGAAGTAAGCCGGATTTTGTCCAAGGGATACAGAACTATCAAAGACATTTTCGAACAGACGAAGAACAGCATAGAGATTGATGTAGTGGCGACATTAAATGATCTTAAATCTTTCCTGCAGGAAGTTTCCGGGGAGGAAGAAATAAAGCAGCTTAAGCAGTCGTTGTTAAACAAAGAAGGCGGTGTTACTGTAGATGATCAGATGAAAGTGGGTGTCCTGGTCAAAAAACATTTAGATAAGAAAAAAGAGGTACTTGCTGGCAGGATACAAAATGCCTTGGGTAAAATAGCACAAAATTATAAGGCTCATGACCTTATGGATGACACAATGGCGTTAAACTCTGCATTTCTTATAGATAAGAGCAGGCAGGAGGAATTTGAGCAGCAGGTAGAGCAGGTCAACGAAGAATTTGAAGATAAACTGAATTTCAGGTGCGTAGGTCCGCTTCCGCCATACAGTTTTTACACTCTCGAAGTTAAAAAGCCGCGGTTTGACGAGGTAAACTGGGCAAAGGAAAAATTAGGGCTTAAAGACGACTTTATAACTGCTGTCGAAATCAAAAAAGCCCACCGCAGAACAGCTCTCCTCTGTCACCCCGATAAAAACCTGGATACACCCGATATTGAGCAGAAATTTGATGAGATGACCAGGGCCTACAAGATACTGCTCGATTACTACCGGGCATCCAACCAGGATGAGAACGATCAAGGCTGCTACCTCAACGAGGAAGCTTTTGAAAAGAACGCTGTGCTGGTTACGACTATGGGATGATATGGAAAAAGAAGGAAAATATATTTACTGCATTATTGAGACCAGGCAGGAGCGGAATTTCGGTCCTATTGGCATCGGCGAAATGGGTAACGAAGTTATGACTATCGGCTACGATGACCTGAGTATGGTAGTGAGTAACTTCCCCTTAACTAAAATTACTGCTAATAAGGAAAACATGTTGACTCACCAGAAGGTAACCGAAAAAGTGATGGCCGAATTTGACAGTGTGCTTCCAGTTCGATTCGGCACAGTTGCCTCCAGTGCCGAAGAGGTAAGAAACCTGCTGGACAGAAGGTACAGAGAATTCAAGACAGCTTTGAGAGATATGGATCACAAAATAGAATTAGGTGTCAAGGGTATATGGAAAGATATGGATGTTATTTTCAATGAAATTGTGGAGCAAAATAAGGCAATAAAGAATTTAAAAGAGGCCCTGGCAGAAAAGAACAGTAACGATATACAGGCCAAAACGGGTCTGGGGCGGATGGTAAAGAGTGCTTTGGATGAAAAGAAAGAAAAACAAGCCGAGGAAATTTTAGCAAGACTTATAAGAACATCTAACGAACACAAGCTCAATGACACGATAGGAGATGAGATGTTTATGAATGCTGCATTTCTGGTAGACAAAGGAAGAGAAAAAGAATTTGACAATATCGTTGAAGACCTGGGTGGTGAGTATAAAGACAGAATAAAGTTTATGTATGCGGGACCTTTGCCGGTATTTAATTTTGTCAATATTGTCATTTATCCGGAAGAATGGGAAAGATAAGAATGGATGCAGCCACAAAAGAAGGCAAATACATATATTGTGTTATAGACTCGGACAAGCAGCAGTCCTTTGGTCCGCTGGGAATCGGCGGTCGGGGCAACGAGCTGCACACAGTTTGTTGCGGTGACATTTCAGCAGTAGTCAGCAATGCCCCAATTAAAAAGTACAGGGTCTCAAGGGAAAATTCTCTTACCCACCAGAAGGCCATTGAAGAAGCAATGGCTGGGTATGCAACCCTGCCGGTAAGATTTGCCACGGTTGCTGAGGATGAGGATAAGGTCAAGAGAATCCTCGAAAAAGAGCATGACAGATTCAAAAACCTGTTAGATAGCATTAAGGACAAAACTGAGCTCGGTCTTAAAGCAATGTTTAAGGAAGATGTTATCTACAAGAACATCCTGGAAAAATATGAGGATATAAGACGGCTTAAAGAGAAAGTTGTCCCGAAGTACTTCGGGGCTCCTGAGAAATCCCATTATCAGCGGATGGAAATAGGAAAAATGGTGGAGGAGGCCTTGCAGAGGGAAAAGCAGATTGTCAGAGACGATATTATAAGTACCCTCTCGCCCTTAGCAGTTGAATTTAAGACCAACGATACTTACGGGGAGCTGATGATTATTAATGCAGCCTTCTTTGTGGAAAAAACAAAGGAAGCTGATTTTGACCAGCAAGTTCAACTATTAGATGAAAAATACTGCCAAAAGGTAACATTCAAGTATGTAGGGCCGCTACCGCCGTTTAACTTTGTAAATATCAGCATTAATACCGAGGATTACTGAAAATGTTTTTACTCGACAGCATACTGCTTGCACCATTGAAAGGTGTGATATGGATGGGCCAGAAACTAAGCGATATGGCCCAAGAGGAGCTGACCGACAAAGGACGTATAAAGGAAGAGCTTATGCGATTGCAGTTGCAGTTTGAGTTAGACGAGATAAGCGAAGACGAATATAACAAAAAAGAAATCGAACTTTTGAACAGGCTGGATGCTATTACAAATACAGAAGAAAAGGAGATATAGAAGATGACCAATATAGAAGAAGCCAAAGGCACAGTTATTGAGTTCTTACAAAGAGCTCTTGGTGTAAAGGATGTAAAGGTTATCGGCGCAACAAAGGTTGACAACCAGTGGCATATAGAAGCAGAGGTATATGAGGAGAATTCCTTTTTAAAATCCCTTGGACTTCCTACAAAGGTGCAGGATAGAAACATCTATGAAGTCAGGCTAAACGATAATCTAGAAGTTGAATCTTACGAACGTCAAGGTCACACGATAGCAACCAGTTGATTTATCAAGGGTTAAATTGATGGCAGAAAACGGACAGCTTGTCTACCTGTATTGTATTGCAGACAGCGAACCGAAAATAGAGCAAATAGAAGATGCAGATAATAACCTCTACTCTATTTGCCATAACTGCCTGTATGCGGTAGTTGGCAAGGTTGACCAGCGGGAATTCGGTGAGGAAGGCCTGAAAAGGAATATGGCTGATATGGAGTGGATTAAGGCAAAGGTGAGTGTGCACGAAAGAATTATAGAGCAGGTTATGGCTGATACTGATGTGATTCCCTTTAAATTCGGAACGCTCTTTAGCACAGATGCCAGTTTAAAAGCAATGCTCGAACAATATGGTCAGGAGTTTAAGGCAATTTTGGGAAAATTAGCATTCAAGCAGGAATGGGGTTTTAAGATTTATTACAGCCCGGAAAAACTAAAAGCCAATCTCAGTAACGGCGACTTTGAAATTCTGAAAATCGAGGACGAAATCAAATCAGCTTCGGCGGGCAAGAGCTATTTTCTTAAGAAGAAAAAGGATGAACTTATAGGAAAAACACTGAACGAAAAAATCAACGAATGCGGCCAGGAAAGTTTTGAGCTGTTAAAAGAGTTGAGCTTCGAGGCCCGTATAAACAGACTTTTGCCCAGAGAAGTAACCGAAAGGGATGATGAGATGGTCCTGAACTCAGTCTTTCTGGTTGACAGGGATGAAGTAGGAGATTTCCGAAATATGGTTGATACACTTAAAATGCATTACGAAGGTAAGGGATTTTATATTGATTGTACCGGTCCATGGCCGCCATATAACTTCTGTGGGCTTTCAAGCGGGAAAGGATAAAATGAATGCTGTCGTCGTAAAGTCGAAAGAAGTAACCCTTTTAGAGATTTTGGATAGAGTCCTTGATAAGGGTGTAGTCATATCAGGCGATATGGTTATCTCAGTTGCTGATGTTGACCTGATATATTTAGGATTGAAGGTTTTGCTCAGCTCAGTTGAGACTATCGAAAAGTTAAAAGGCTCGCCATTTACCAGCCCTATGTAGGAGGCAAGATATAAATGAAATTATATTTATACGGCATAATAGATTCCAGCAACCAGACAGAGGAGTCAATTTACGGATTGGAAGGCTCTGGCGTCTACAACATCCCATATTGTGATATAGGGGCAGTTGTAAGTGAGATTAGCCAGCCGATTCAAGAGGTAACTGCAGGTAGTGTTTTAGAACATGAGACTGTCGTAGAAAAGCTTATGGCTAATTTTACAGTTTTGCCCGTTAGATTTCAGACTATTATTGACGGCAGAGATAACCTGCTTTCGATAATGCAGAGCTACTATCGGGATTTTAAAGATAATCTTGAAAGAGTCAGCAATAAATTTGAGTTTGGCATTAAGGTCATTTGGTCCGCTGACAAGATGAAAGAAAATATCATCAAGGCTCTCAACAAAGAGCAGCAAAAGAAGCTGGAGCCAGCCAGCTCATCAGGTAAGAAGTTTATGAAAGAGAAATTTGAAAAATACAAGATAGACAAAGAGTTTGAGGCAAAGGCAGATAAACTCATTAAGGTTATGGACATATTTTTCAGCAAGTTCGCTGCTGAAAAGAAACTAACGAAACTTAAGACCGAGAATCTACTTTTAGATGCGGTCTATTTGGTCGAAAAACCCCAGGAAAGCAATTTCAGGGAGGTTTTTGAGCACATAAAAAGTGCACGATCTGATTTCAAATATCTGTTTAGCGGTCCCTGGCCTGCTTATAACTTTGTGGTTCTGTCGAAAAAATCGAGTCTGCTGAGAGAACCCGAACAAACTAACCTTTTTGACAAGGTAACACAGTCTCAAACGTTGGTAGGAGTTGATATAATATGATAACAAGTGGAATAGTTGAAACTGATACAGCCGAAGAATTCATTGAAGAAATAGAAAAATCTAAGGATGCCCTTCCCGAAAAGATCGATGCCAATCCTAAAACAGTTGAAAAGGGACTGGCCAAGCTGGTATTGACCCTTATAGAACTGATAAGAAAACTGCTGGAAAAACAGGCCATGAGAAGAGTAGAAGCAGGCTCCCTTTCTGACGAGCAGATAGAAAATGTGGGCGAAACACTGATGAAATTGGAAAATAAAATGGAAGAACTGAAAGGAATATTCGGGCTTGAAGATGAAGAACTGAATCTGAATCTTGGGCCTTTAGGAGATTTGATGTAATGCCAGCAAAAGTCAAAACCAAAAAGAAAGCAAAGCCAAAGGTTTCTTCGTCCCATCTGTGGTATGAGTTAGTAGATGATTCGGTTAAAAAAAGATTGTAGATGCCGCGGATATCGAAGAAAAAACCGCATGGTCATGGGGCGTTATAGAAGAGTGCGAGATTTTAGAATCCTCAAAGGCAGCAAAAAAGCATGTTGATAAGTGTCAAATTTGTAACTCAAACTAACCTATTTACTAACATTATTATTGATAAGTCTTTTATTTGCAAAGACATATACCGCCTTGTCATTCTGAGCCCTTCGCTCCGCTCAAGGGTAAACTCCACGAAGTGAAGCGAAGAATCTGGCCAGAGAAAATATGGTTTTTCTTTTGCTAAAGCCGGATGCTTCGCCTTTCGGCTCAGCATGACAATAAAAACGGTCAGTTTGAGTTTGTAAAAACTTTTTAAACTCCAGAACGTTATTGGCAAAATTGGTAATTCAGGGAGGTAGAATCCAAGGATGAAAAAAGATCCCAAAATAAACTGTCCAATGTTTCAAAAACTGGAGCCGGTAATTGAGGACATTACTGCTAAAATAAACAGTGCCAAAGAGGTATTGGAAAAAGCCGAATTGGCCGAAGAGCTTCAGCAGCAAGTAAATGTCCTTCTCTCCTGTCCTGATTACAATGACAAAAGCAAAGATTGCAGCAATTGCCGCTTCATTGCAAATGTGCGTAGAAAGACGGCAGATTTAATTATAAAGGCCAAAAAATTAGCATGACTATAAAGGGATAGGCTAATGACTGAGCAAAAAATGATGCACCCAACCGATGCAACCAGCCTTGCAGATATCCTGGAAAGGGTATTGGACAAAGGTATTGTTATTGCCGGAGATATCAGAATTCAACTTGCAGATATTGAGCTTCTCAATATCAAGATAAGGCTCCTGGTTGCCTCTGTGGATAAGGCATTGGAGATGGGCATAAATTGGTGGCAGCAGGACTCATATCTTTCGACAAACGCAAAGAAAGCAGACATCGAACAGGAAAATAAAGAGCTTAAAAGAAAGTTGGAACGCAACGAAGAGCTTAAAAAAAGATTAGAACGTATCGAGGCAACCGCATAAGGCGAATCCTATGAGAACATTGATTTATGTCCCAGTGATACATTCCAGTGCTGATCTTGGCTCTATTGCAAAAGAGGTAACAAAAAGAGGTATTGCTGATTTAGGACAAGAGCTTTGGGAAAAACACAGAAGAACGGTCGAAGGTTTTTGGAATGCTATATCAGACTACTTTGATTCCATAGATGTAGAAGGAGTGAAAATATATCAGGATGGTATGGTCGCTGATGGCAAAGTAGGTCAGAAAATAGCCGATGATACGGCGAAAGCTGGCAGTAAAAACTACGAACTAATCTTAAGACTCCTTCAAAGAGGAGCTGTTCTAATGAAGACAGAGGATTTTAAGCTGGTGAAAAGAGAATACGACAAGCTACGCGCTATAACAGAGGCTAAATCGATTACACGTAAAATCCTGGCATTTATAAAATATAAGCTGGCAAAAACAATACTTCTGAATCGAAGGGACACTTTTATCGCCGAGAGGATAGATCAAACCCTTAAGACTGATGAGAAGGCAATCTTGTTCATCGGCGCTTTTCATGATATAAAAAAAAGACTTCCTAAAAGTATTCAAATTAAAGAACTAAAAGATGCTGCTAAAGTTAAGAAATACCAAAAATTGCTTCCGTTCTATAATACGAATAGAACGAAATTCGATGAATTAGGCAAATACCTTATGGCGGAAGTGGCCTAAAAAATGTCGGTAGAATCAATTTCCCCATATGTGGTAAATGTAGAATATTTTTAGGCCAAAAACGGTGTCTCTAATTTGTCTCCCGATGTAAGAGTTTTGCATTAAGAGGATCCAAATTAACCTCCGATTCTTGACGAAAAATACATATTTGCAAAAATTTTTTAGCAAAAATAGGATTATATATCCGATGCCACAAAACCATAAGAGTCGGTATTAATATAGGTTGCGAAAAATCGTAGCAATTGATTAAAAACCAGCTTATAAACAAACTGCAAAACTGGCTGAGAAAACTTGCGCCGATTTGCCTTTAAAGTAGCTCTTCGGCTCAAATGATATATATTACTCAAACTTAGGGATTTTTTGAGAAATATCCTTTGGGGGATGATTCACTCA
>CAYNTC010000027.1:0-14927 GCA_964399795.1 uncultured Pirellulales bacterium
TAAAAGTGGGATCAGGTGCTTCAGTAAGTGACACAACATCGAACGTCGCGTAGTTCGTCGTGGGGCTCTGCGACAGATCGATACAAAAACCCATCAGTGGATCAGGTACATATACTCCTGAACCGGTTGCCGTGCTTATATCATGCTTGTAATAACCAGCGACAATATTGTTATTATAGGATATTTCATAAGGTGGGTAAATGCCATCCGCATCAGCATAGAAAGAAACAGTCTTGTAAGGTGCGGCACTATGGCCTAAATACTTCATTGTCACTGTACCTGTGGGCGATGAAAAAACCGGCGAGCTCAATAAACAACAAATCCCAAACACCAAAAACACTCTCTTCATACCACCTCTCCAGAAAAAAATGTACTATAAATGTTTTTGGGAGGAAAAGATTCATCACTGCCCCCATCTGTTAGCACCCCCCAATCCAGTTTACGATTATAATTTTATCGTTTTCGCTGACAAAAGTCAAGCTAATCCGGTGACAAGTTTTCCATTATAACCAAAGAACTGCTTTCTTACCCTATATTAAGCCTAAAAATCAAGTGATTATGAGAACAAGGCAAAGTAAAAAATAACACATAGGCCAAGAATTTTTACCAGCTCCGCAGCGTTTTAAAATACTACCTCGTCTTTATAAAGACATCATTCGCTATGGAATTGCAGTGGTATAGATGAGCGCATAAAAAAAGGAGACACAGGCTATTTGAATTGGACTAAATTGATTGTAGGCCCGTCTCCTTGTTGCGTTGTGCCCCGATGCACATTACCGCGGTTTGCGCTTGAGACCAACTGATCTCCGTCTGCACTCGCAACTATAACATTTTAATAAAAATCACTCCACAAGTCAAGAAAATTATAATCGTTTACAGACGCCTTTCAGGCACAGAATTCGCGACAATTTCTACTTCACTCTCCACTTTGCGCTGTGTCGAATTAAAGGATATAAAAAACACCCTTCCTGCCGTCAGTTCTTTTTCAAAAAATGCAAGCGACAATCAATAACAAAATGCCTATTAAACAACAGAGACTTCGCTAAGTGCCTTTCTTGTCAGGCCAGTCAGGCGAACATTGTCTCCAATCCGCTTGACATCAACATGCTCCAATCCAACAATATAAGCCAAATCAGCTAATGAGCGCGATATCTCAGCACTGCCACTTGAGCCAAATATTTTAGGCGCAATGTAAACACATACCTCATCAGCAAGCTGTTCCACTAAAAATGAAGCCAAAACGCTTGGCCCCCCCTCGACAAGTAACTGCTGAACGCCACGCTTGCTGATCTCGTCGAGCAAAAATTGCAAATTCGATCGCCCTTCCGCATCCGGATAGATGAGCACCTCAACACCTTTCTTTCTTATGCTTTCCGCGACCTTAGGATTAGCCTGGACCGCGCTCTCGCTCGTGTAGACAATCACCGGGCTTTTTTTAGTTGTCCTCATAAGCTTGCACCTTATTGGAATTCTAAGAGAACTGTCCAATACAATTCGGATCGGCTTTTTACCCTTGCTGGGTCTCGGCGTAAGCAACGGGTCATCCGCTATCACAGTATTTATACCTACCAGTATTGCCTGCGCTCGCCGCCTCAGCTTATGCGCATCCTTTCTGCTTTGCTCGTTCGATATCCACTGCTTCTGATCGGTCTTTTCGGCATATGCAAGCTTGCCATCAAGACTCTGCGCCCATTTCAATATAACCCAGCACTTACCTATTGTGGCAAATTTGATAAACGGTGCGTTCAGCAACTTTGCTTCACGTTCACAAACACCGGTCTGCACCTCAATTCCAGCCTCGCGCAGAAGGTCGATGCCTTTGCCACTTGCGTACGCTGACGGATCAATTGTCGCGACGACAGCTTTCCGCAGACCGGCATCTATGATCGCCTCAGTGCAAGGCCCTGTCTTACCCTCATGACAGCATGGCTCAAGCGTGACATACATCGTTCCGTCACGCGGGTTTACTCTGAGCTTTTTACAGTCCTCTAAAGCCCTTATCTCCGCGTGTGGTCCGCCAAACTCCTTGTGCCAACCTTGGCCGATAACTCGCTCTCTCTTTACGATGACACAGCCAACAATAGGATTCGGCTCCACACCGCCAACGCCCCGCTTGGCCAGTTTCAGGGCCATCTGCATGTACCTCTCATCCTCAGCGCTCAATCTACACCTCCTTTGTCAAAAGCACCATCAACACTACCTTGAACGTTTTTATGGGCCGACCTGGCAACACTCCTCTCCCAAGACAGATCAAGCAAGGTCGCATTATCGGCCTTCCAATAGCTCTAAAAATTGCTTCTCATTTATTACCTTAACACCCAGCTTTATAGCCTTATCGAGCTTACTACCCGGCTGTTCACCTGCCAGCACGAAATCGGTCTTCTTACTTACGCTACTCGATGGCTTTCCGCCAGCCTGTTTGATTGCCTGCTCGACTTGCTGGCGCGTGAGGTTTTCAAGGGTACCCGTCACAACAACCGTCTTGCCTGCCAATTTTTCGGAACGTCGTGCTTTCTCAGGCGACCTCGGCTTCACACCTGCCGCCAAGAGCTTTTTGACTACCGCCCTGTTCTTTGGATCTCGAAAATATTCGAAAACGCTCTTCGCCATAATCGGCCCGATTTGGTCGATCGATTCCAGATTCGATAAATCTGCGTTCATAAGTTCTTCCAGCGACCCAAAATGCACCGTTAAAATCTGCGCTGATTGCCCTCCAATGTGCCGGATACCCAAACCAGCTATCAGTCGCCATAAAAGCCTGGTCCTGCTCTCTTCAATCGCCTTGATAACATTGTTAGCACTTTTCTGGGCCATCCGCTCCAAACCAGCAAGTTGAGACCTCTCAAGTTCATATATATCTGCAAAGTCATTAACAAGTCCATTGTCAACCAGTTGATCAATCAAAGAAGTCCCGAGATGTTCGATATCCATCTGCCCGCGTCCGGCAAAATATTTCAGACGCTCCTTTAACTGTCCCAGGCAATCCGGATTTGTACATCGAACATAAACGCCTTCTTTATCTCTGGCTACCGCAGAGCCGCAGTTTGGACACTTCTTGGGAATCCTAAAAGCTACAGCACCGGCAGGTCTCAGCTCTCGTTTAACCTCTATTACCTGCGGTATAATCTCGCCGGCCTTTTCGATCACGACCGTGTCACCGACACGAACATCGAGCCGGTTCATTTCATCAAAATTATGTAGACTCGCCCGCTTCACCGTCGTCCCGGAAAGCTGAACAGCTCCCAGATTCGCAACGGGCGTAAGTATCCCACTCTTGCCAACCTGCACATCAATCGACTCTACGATCGTTTCTGCTTGTTCTGCAGCAAATTTATAAGATATACACCATCGTGGTGCTCTGCCCGTCGCACCAAGTATGTCGCGCTGCTCAAGGCGATTAACCTTTATCACCATTCCGTCAATCAGGTAACCCAAACTAAGCCTCTTATCGCTCCAGCTTAGACAAATCTTAATCACCTCGTCAACATCCTTGGCTCTCCGGATATGGGGATTAACCGGTAATCCAAACTCCTTGAACCTCTTTAGTGTCTCGTAATGATCTTTGCCTAAAGGCTCAGATAACTCCCCCGTAGCGTATGCAAAGAATGAGAGATTCCGTGTTGCAGTTATCCTCGCATCGAGCAGCTTCAAAGAACCCGCTGCGGCGTTTCTTGGATTGGCAAAAACCGGCTCACCGGCTTCTGCGCGAAGCCTGTTTAGCGCGAGAAAGGAGCTTGTCGGCATATAGACTTCCCCACGAACCTCAAGTACAGCAGGAATTTTGCTATCACCTAATAATACAAGCGGAATAGCCTTGATCGTGCGCACGTTGGCAGTAACATCATCTCCCACCTCACCATCGCCCCGAGTAGCAGCCGTGACAAGCTTACCTTCCTCATAACGAAGGCTTATCGCAAGCCCATCAATCTTAAGCTCCACAACATAATCATAATCTTCGCCGCCCAATTGCTTGTGAACCCGCTCATCAAACGCCCGCAATTCATCAGCGTTATACGTGTTATCCATACTCAGCATCGGCACCGCATGCCGTACAGTAGTAAAACCTTCAAGTGGCTGACCGGAGACCCGCTGTGTCGGTGAATCCAGGGTCAACAATTCAGGATTTGCCTGCTCTAACGCCTTGAGCCGGGCAAAAAGCTTATCATACTGTTGATCGCTGATCTCCGGCTGATTTACCACGTAGTACAGGTAATCGTGCCTTCGAATCTCACGCCGTAATCGCTCGATTTGTTTCTTAGCTTCTTTAGCCATACCCGCACAATTTATATCTTTCTACACTTTTTGCAAGCTCCATAAACGATCAGCCCGCATTTCTCACAGTATTTAATCTGAAGCTCAATGTGTACAACAACAGTCTATGTGCAAAGCGCAGCCTTAAGCTTAATTATGAGACCTCTGAATTCATGGTGGTGAGAAATAGGGGTTAATCTTGTGGAAACCAATGATGCTTTGAAATGCGGGCCGGTTCTCGCCTCGTTAGATAGTGATGGTTTATATCACTGACCGATCCAAGCTTACAAAACGCTAATACAATCCTTTCAAGCGTTGCGAATCATCCGTTGAAGCAGGAGGCGCAGCGGGTGTCATTCCGAACTCATTACTCTTAGGATTATAGATGAAGTTGCCTCTCAGACGAGTCGTTATGAAAATGTAATCTCCACGAACTGCAAAAATAGCTTCGATTTTTTCTTTTCTGATTTGAGCCGCTCCCATCAGCAAAATCGCATTCCGCAGATCTGTGCCGAGTGCAAGAATCTGCTCGTCTGAAAAGCCGGCTCGCCGCATAATCTGCACGATATCGTCCGAATCAAGGTCAGCCACATCCCGATTGCTAATCGGTACAACCTCAAATCGCTTAAGCCCTGACTGCTCAGGCCTTCGCCAACTGACCTTCGGCCAACCAATATACGCGCAGCCTACAACACCAAAGACAAGAAAAACCGGAAAAAGTACTAAAATGACTTTTCTAAAATATCCTGCTTTGCAACACATCACAACTTCTGACCTCCCGTTCTCCTGCCAGCAATAAGCCTGAGGCTTATAAATTGTTTCTATCATCTTAAACGTGTCAAGCTTTCCCGCAAGGTCGACCTGAATTCATCCCCTGCCGGTGCAGGTGCAGTCGGAGTTGGCGCAGTTGGTGTAATCGGAGCTACATACGATGGTGACGCTGATGGTCGTGCCAACTGCTTGGCCATCTCCCCCCTTTCGCGCACCAGCCGGGCCGTTACAAACACAGCAACTTCTTGAGTAGATTGGTCATGATCTAAGTTACGGAACAACCCTCCTACAATAGGCAACCTGCCAAGGCCCGGAACTTCCTTGTACTTTTGACTCTCCTTGTTCTCCGTCAGACCTGCCAGAGCAACTGTCCCACCATCTTGGACGCGAACGGTATTCGTAGCTGTCCGTCGTGTCACGACGGGAAGGTCACTGCCTCTACCGCTTGGTATGCTGTTACTGACTTCCACAGACATATCCAGTGTTATGTCATTGTTATCACCGATGCGCGGCGTGATAGTTAGTGTCGTGCCGGATGTAATCGACTGAAGCTCCGCACGCGAATAGTACAAACCGCCTGCTTCCGGCGCGGTCATCATGTACCACTCCTCGGTCATGACCTGGATTTGCGCTTGCCGGCCGTCCAGAGCCAAAACTTGCGGGTTCGACATTATCTCTGCTTGTCCATTCTCCGAAAGAAGATTAAGTGTCAAGTCCAACGCGTTGGTGAATGCTTGATCGGGTGCGTAACCAATTTGAACGCCCCATGGCCACATACCGCTAAACTGTTCATCTTCTGCACCACCTCCGTGAAATTCAGAACCGAAAGTCCCTGCCGTAATGTGTGGCCAGCTCCATTCCACACCAAGATTCAACAAATCACCACGTTCCATCACAACAATACGCGCATCCAGCATCACGTGACGTGGACGCTGATCAATCTGCTTAAGGTCCGCAACGATACGTCTGGCTAAATGAGGTGCTGCCGTAATAACTATAGTGTGTGTTTCCGTATCAGCGTGAACGTAGTTTCGAAACGCTGTAGATAAAAGTGTCATCGCTACGTTAGCCGGAACATAGTTCAGTTTCACACGCCGCGTCTCACTGACTGCGGAAAACGACGGTGCCTCAATGTCGCCCGAAGCAACCAGGTAATAATCCGCTGTCTTTATTACACCGTATGGTGTCCCGGCTAAGATCATCTCCAGTGCGGTCTCCAGCGGAACAGATTTCAAATCACATGTTACTAATCCGGTTACACTCTCTTCGACAATTATTGAGACATCAGCCTGCGATGCGATCGTCTGAATCGCCTCAGTCATATCCGTATCGACAAACACGTTGCTGATAGGCGAGTATACCAAATATGAATGCGGGATCTTTTTGACAGCGTAACCCGTGCCCCTGAGCAACCGTCGCAATGCATACTCAAGTGTCACATCCCTGAGCTGGCAGGTGACCGTTGTATCACGAACTGTATCATCGGCGTAAATATTAACTCCAGATTGATGCGAAATTTCCTTTAAAGCCTCACGTAAGTCAACATCTACAAAAACAGCTCTAATAAGATGGCCCCTCTCTTGCTCGGACATTTTCGGAATAAGCGGCTCACCGGGAACCTTTGTAACAAGCCCCTCCTCGGGAATCGTTGGTACAAGTAGTTCCATATCCGTAGCACGTGGGACTAGCGGCTCTGCCTCCGTAGCTTCTCCTGAAAGCTGGTCGTAACGCTGCTGTAACGTACGTATCTGCTCTTCAAGACGCATCTTCTCGCGCTCACTCTCATCCACGACAGGCTGTGTCGGTGTAGTCGGTTGCTGTGGTTGTGGCACCATCGGACCAGGAACGATCGGCTCAATGCCTCTCGGCTCAACAGGCTGCTGCGGAGTGGGTGCAGCCGACTTAGGAGGTGTTCTAGGAGCTACGGGAATCCCGTCCTTGTAATCCTGCATAACATTTGTATAACTCTCGCTGGCCGGATCAAATGCGAAGCCCTCCTTTGTCGGCGAAATCTCGCCGGTCCAACCGTAGGGTACCTTTATACTATATTTGCCTTCAGCGTCGGTAATAACAGTTTGGCCACCAGGAGTTGCAGTTATTAACACGCCTTCTATGCCTGTCCCACCTGCAGCGATTGTACCTGAAATTGTGAACATAACCACGTTTGCAGTGTATACCTGATTTGGCTGGTCTTGCTTAACGGGATCGTATCTTCTATTCGGTGGTGTGAAAGTATAACCTTCCTTGCTCGGAGTAACCTTTCCTCGCCAACCATAATCGATTTTTATTCCATACTCACCATTAGCATCAGTCACAACTGAACCTCCCCCTCCATCCGCCACTACAAATACATCCTGAACAGGTCCTTTATCAGAGGTTATTCTACCTGAGACAGTTTGTCTCAGAAGCTGCGCTGTGTAGCCCTCATTGGGCAGAAAACTGGCGACGTCCTGATATGATCTGCTCGGCGGATCGAAGGTGTAGCCTTCCTTCTTTGGTGTAACAGTACCACTCCAACCATAGTCCACTGTAGCGCTATAGGTACCACCCGGACCAGTAACAATCCTCTGTGGAAAACCTTCCAATGTCACACCGCTTACATCAGTCGTACCCGAAATTACAAAAGTAATCCGTGCCGAAGTATAATTTTCGTTCATTTGGTCTTTGACAACGCTACTATACACTTTATCAGGTGGCATGAAGGTATAACCATCTTTTTGGGGCTTAACATTCCCACTCCACCCATAGTCAACGGTGGCTTTATAAACACCTGCCTCATTAGTGATCGGATCGCCCGATAGCCCCTGCATCACTACTCCCCCTATTCCGGTCGTGCCCGCTATTGTCAACTTAATCAATTCTGCACTGTAATTCTGATTGGTCTGATCCTCCGTGACTTTGGAATAGGTCTTACTTGGAGGATTAAAGGTATAACCGTCCATTGTCGGTCTGACCGTACCGGTCCAGCCGTGATTAACAACGACACTGTAGCTGCCGCTGGCATCCGTAACAGGGTCGTTTGGTAAACCCTTCATCACGACTCCTGCCATGCCAGTTGTACCAGATATAACATACTTTATAGGGTTAGCGATGTAGCTTTGATTCGTCTGAGCACTAGAAACGTTACTATATGGCCTTTCAGGTGGATCGAACGTATATCCCTCTTTCTCCGGCTTAACCGTTCCTGTCCAACTGTATGTAATGACGGCGTTATAGGTGCCAGTACCATTCGTGACAGGATTACCTGGCAGACCTTTCATCACAACGCCATCCGTACCCGCTGAACCGGAAATGGTAAAGGTCAAAACGCTCGCAACGTAGTTCTGATTCGTTCGGTTGTTCTTGACTTGAGTATATGTTTGGCTGCTCGGCTTAAACGCATAACCTTGCTTCACTGGTGTGACCGTGCCGCTCCATCCGTAGTCGACGGTGGCCTGGTATACACCTGCTGCATTTGCAACCGGATCACCCGGCAGACCCTGCATGACCGCTCCCGCGCCTTCTACACCCGTCGTTCCCGAAATCGTAAACTTCATCACTACCGCAGTGTAGTCTTGGGCTGTCTGAACGCTGGTGACCTTGGTGTATGTTCTGCGGACTGGCTCAAAGTTCCAGCCTTCCTTTTTGGGTGTAACCGTACCGCTCCAGCCGTGTTCAACAGTGGCACTGTAGAAGCCATTCTCGTCAGAAATAACCGGACCACCCGGCAACCCCAACCCTACCATCGTCACATCGCTTAATCCCACCGAACCACTGATAGAATAAGTTATCGGCTTTGCCTCAAAGGCAGCTTGGACCCTAGGATCTTCTGTGCAGAATAAAACTATACACAGGATTACCGCACCGCCCGATAAAACTCTACCGATATCTTTCCGTGCCATATAGCAACGTCCCTTTCTGTGGCCTTCAGACCGCTATTCTTGCGATTCTGCGGCTTTCTAACCTTGTATCGGCATCCCAGCATCTTTCTTTAGCGAAAACTCCTCTCCCGCTATCACCACTTTACTCCGAGTGCTTGCTCATATTCCTCCGTCCTGATGATTTCAACAGCACGTTGTCCGTCCTTAATAGAAACCCGAACTGGCAATTGCTGTAATTCTGTCTCATCAGGCGCATATTCAAGAGACACTGTAAGACGATATGTCCCCTCAGGAAAAGGCGCAAAATCAATCACACCAGAGAAATCCCTCACTTCAAGCGGCAACATCAAGCCGCTTTTACGGCTGGTAAGCGTAGCCCGTGCCATCGGCTCCCCAGCAGCAGTCGTTACCACAGCACGACACGTCGGATAGTAATGAATGTTTCCACCAAAATTACCATATCTGGTCACTACAAGATATTTAGACGGTGCTACTGATGCCAAGTTGAGCATCATCCCGTACGCCGCGGCTTTTGCCTCGACACTTTTGTTAACTAAACAAATGGGAGCTTTTATCGCACCAGCGTTCTGACCATCCGGATATGTGGCACGCAGAACCAGTAACGCATAGTAGGCTGCATGAACGGATGCTGGATTCGGCAATTTTGCCGTTATCCTTATGCTCTGATGTCCCAAAACACCCAACGTAAAGTTCTGAGGAACTACTTCCAGCCAATCAACACAGCTCAAATCCTCTCCCATCAATTCACCATAAGTAACTCCCTTTTGTGAAGCCGGTGTTGATAGAGCTGCCGTGACATTTACCGCCTCATCGGAAGGATTATACACCGTCATAGCCGACATTCGTGTAGCACCCGGCACTGTATTCATAATAAGCTCGATCGGCTCTATATCAAGTGACGCATCGGTCGCAACTTTCGTTACACTCGGATCACCTGCGAACTCTACCTCTTTATCAATAGTCTTGATGCGCCGTCCATCCACATATAATGCCCCAGATAATTTGTATTTACTCGACGGTAGCACTCTTCCTATATCGTCTGTTAATTTCAATACCGACCCCGGAATTATTGCAACCGGCCTGAATTGTGCCACTGTAATCTCTCGCCAGTGCTCCTTAAGAAAAGCCCTCACCCTCACAAAACCATCCAAGCGAGAGTATGTACCCCCATTATTCACGATATCCATAGTCAATATAGTCGTCGACGGAGTATCTCCGATCGCCTCCTGCAACTCCATGTTTATATCTTTGAACTCAACCTCATGCCGTAAAGGCCGATTTTGTATCTGAATAGTAACCGGTATCAAAAATTGCACAAGCACAGCAACATTCGATTCTTCTTGGGGTGGCCTCACACCAACAATGATACCCGCGGCATAGAATCCTCGTGTTCCGGGCGGCACTCGTATGTTCACCTTCACAGGAACAAGTTGCAGGGGACCAACCTCAACAGTGCTTTTCTCTAATTCTATCCATTGGCTGCACGAAGACAATTCGGATATATCGTACCCGGAATCCCGTTCGATTGACCTCCATGAACCATCCTCCCATTGGCTCAACTCCACCACGCTTACGTCCACCGCTCCCGTCACATCACTGCTCCGGTTTTGAATCTCGATACCCGTTCGGATATACTGGCTCGGTTGTGCGGTCAAATCTATCATCATAGGTTGAACACTGAACTGACCAGTTACCGGACCAGAAAACAAAAGCGTTACTATAATACTTCCGATAAGCAAAAAAACATGATTGTAAGATTCTTTACGCATCATGAGGATATGATTCCCAAACGACGGATAATCCATTCTGCCATGTCTATTTCTCATTCCTAACCCCTCAAAATCTTACCTATACAACATTTAGCATCGAAATCTGCACACTACAATACCGGTTATCTTTTTATACATCCCCCATAATCGCTCTATAGAGACTCCTTTCCAGGCCCATTTGCAACTCAATACCTGAAATCAATTCTATCGCCTCTCGTCCCTTGCTATTAATCCCGTTTTTCTGCCAATCCAATGGCTCATTACCTTTTCGGCAATTTGACATCTGCACTTGTTCCAAATTCTCAAATTCCATAGTGGCCCTTCACAGTCAATTTTACATACTATTAAGGAGCTGCCATACTTATCCACCCAGTTTCATTGCTGAATTTATCTACATTACCATATTTTGAGAAAAATGTCAAGAATATATTTCCTAAGCTGTATATATTACCGAAACTTATAGCAATTAAAAACAATGATAGTCTTCCGACCACCAACAGCACTTCAAAGCGTCGGAGAATCACAGACCTAACTTCTGCTCTACAACACTTATTTAAGACAGTATTAATAGTATTAAACCGAACTTGCTTAGCAATTCGACGCCATCTCTGCCTTGAAGGGCCCAAGGGCGATGCATCCGCCCAAGGCAAAACGAAATTCTTCATCTAGCGCAGAATAATATCTCTTCTGTAACATCTGAGGGGCAACTATCAAGCTAACAGCAATATCGGCGAATATCTCAGGTCTTTTCGAACCAAATAACAAATCCGCTTCTCTGCTATCCTCCGCAAAACGACGCATGCCTCGTACATTCCAAATTTATCCGCAATATGATGATTGACGTTTCTACCATTTTGCTGTGCTAATGTGGCTAAGTTACTAGCAGTTCCAGTCATAAAACTATAGGGAGGAACGGACTTATTATCCATCCCTCCCTATGTTATCCTGCAATTTTCGACAGTTATTAAAAGTTGTCACATAACAAACAACTGCTACGCTAAACAACTTCATAACTGCCCCATTGCTCTCTACGCCAAGCAACTACTACGGATCTACCCATAGAATACCAACAGGTTTTACCTGAATGACTGCTACACCAACCTGAACGTTCTTGCCAAATGCGATATGAGAGAGATCAACCTCGTCATACGTTACACAGACTTCTCTCTCTTCTACACATGTGCAAAGCGTCGCTGGAACTTCTGGAACATCAATCGTGCAGGTAAATGAACCACCCATCGCCTTGCTAGCATCGTTGTCCTTCACATAGCATTGGAGGAGCAGGTCAAAGTTGCACTTAATCTGGATTGTGACGCATCCTGAGTAAGTGTCATAGTCCTCTTGTTCCAAGTAGATTGCCAGGTTATCCTGGTCTAGGATTTCCACATACAGACCAATATTCATGTATATGGGAATCTCACAACTTGTGTCTTTCCATGAAAACTCACATGGCCAATCATAGGCCTTCAGATGCCCTGCATAAGCTGGCATAGCAACTAATGCGAACAGGACAACACCAAGAATACTCTTTTTTAACATTTTCATCTCCCTTTCTCAACTTGTGCCCCGCAACAGTCGATATTCAACTGCGGAGCTAACCCAGTTTTTCTGGCCAGGCACGCACAAGCCTGAGCCACACACACTTGCGGGCTTAACCTACTTCGCCGACTCCTGTGGAATGCCCGCCTTATCCACCTGAGTCGAGGCCCCTGACATGTCCGATTTCGACCTGCGATCTTCATTCCCTATTCAGCGATCAACATTCGTTATAATGCCAGAAGATTGGGCCTAATCTTCCAGGCGGGCCGCAAGCTTAAAAATGCTTGCGAGCCATAAAAATTTCATCACTACCTCCTTTCTCCCCCATCCTCTATGGGGTTGCTTGTCTCATAATACCTTCCTTTTTGTAACTGAGTACTTTTGTACAAGTCAGCACAAATTTAACGGTAAGTCTGCTACTCCTCATCACCATCCTCTTATGGTCTCATTGCCACAAGAAATACAAGCGTTCCTTTATATTTACCAAATGGATATTTACCTCGATTCAATTCGAACTCAATATCTATAGGAATGTCAACACCCTCTTTGGGTGTTGGCCTAAGCGAGCTTGCAATCGGTACATGACGTCCATTAACTGGAACCTTTATTCCATTTACTGCTACTGATATGTTCTCTGCTGGTATACTGTCGCCATCACGCATACGCGTGAAGCCCCCAAACGATACCGCGACATAGTGTGGACAGTTGGCGACAATGTGCGCTTCCAGCTTGGCCGGTATTCCGGACTTTCCTAAACCCGGATAATTTACCATTCCAAGATCTATCTCACTTGGCGTAACATTCACGCTGGCAAACTTTCCTTTACTTAGTCCGCTCTGCTTGACTGGACGAAATGCGCTTGCGACCTCATTAAAACCAAAACAAGCCAATGCACAAATCACTACCAACTTCCTCATTGTTTTTTCCCCCAAAAAACATTTACTCTCGTTCAAATCTCAACTCCTTAGATCAGTTCTCTTTCTCCATATTCAATTCTTTGTTCAGAAACAATTCGTTTTGATCAGGTATCTCCTGTTTTGTACCATTTACTCTAACCACATAACACGTTAAATGGATTGGGGAACCCTTCTGTCCGTTCAACCCTCTTCACCTTAAGCTTTTAATCACTACAGTCAGTATTTCAAGTTATTACCCACATTATCATTTAAGCAGTTAAGGGATTATATGTATTTCCTATTACATCCAGATTACCAGTTTCCTTTTTGTTTGTCAAGCAGATATTACCTATATCTCATATTCTCCCATTTCTCGATATTTGCTATTTTATCTTTTTTGAAGTGTAATGTCAATAATCCTTTTAGCAATTTTACTTTTTTTCAAATTTCTTCCTTAATTACCCTCGATGAACATTTAAAATCCCGATTTATAATTTTCAGAAATTGCCCCCATCGGCAAATTTTAACCTTAAGAAATTACCCAACTTTCCAGCAAAAATTAATAGCAATCTTATATAAGTTCTTTATATATCAAGAGATAAAAAAATCCCAATTTTTCATCTGCCTTCGAACATTTGTCCAAAATGTCAAGTTTTTGCTCGACAAACAAATGAGGCCTTTTACAAAGGTCTCGTTTTGAGTCGTGCTCCTAAAAAAGCCAAAATAGGGGCTAAAATGTGAAATAAATTGTTTTTTATGACCAATATTTTCGCTTAAAGCACAAATATCAGGAAAACCTTTGAAATCTGCATATCTCGACTATTCCACTTGCGATATTCATATCTCGCCTTGTGATAATGGATAGTACGATGCGAAGCTTATGCAGCTGTTTAATTTACCAGAAACTCCCCACATGAAGGTGTAAAGATGAGGGCCATATGCCGCTTAAGCTACCTTTGATTAAGTATTTAGACAATTATAGGCCCAATATGAAGTACCATAGTCGAATCATGTTCCAATTACTGCCTTCATTATTTCGAAATTTAATAGCTTATCAGAGCAAGCTTTGCTGAATCTTAAAAGAGCTACGCAGCCGCACAAATCGTTCATGTCATTTGAAAAAACAGAGAAACCATCGCTTGGTATGTCAATCTTGGTCACCGAGCCGTAGATGTACCAAAGATCGATCTAACGCAGCTTAAAACTGGCACTTATTTTGCTTCGATACCCCCTGTGTTGTTGACATTACTTGTCGGCTATAGTTATGAAATCGCGCTAAACGATTACGCGCGGCTATTTTTCAGATGAGTATGTACGGTCATCTTTCCGATACTGAACTTAATGAGGACATATACTCGGGACAGAGTAATTATAGCTGAAGAAAACTTTTACAAACAATTTTCTCATAATATCGAACTACACTGCTACTTTATACCAATCGTTATCTTTGAACTTTATGGTAATAGAACAAAATCAATCAAAATTAATTCATCTTTACACAGTTGGGTTATATGATGTAACAGTGAAGTAGTTGATCTCCTCACTTTGAAAGCGTACCTAATTAGCTTCCTATGCACACCTTAGATTTAGCCCGAATTTCTCACCACCACACCAGAGGTCTCATAAATAAGCTTAAGGTGTGCTTTGATACAAATGAATCTGGCTTTGGAGGTTGGGTGATAAAAAAAACAATAAGTCTTGTGAACCGGATTTTACAGACAGGGCTTATAACCCCCCATAAACTCCCCGAGTATCCCGATGTACATCGGGAGGATCTACTTCTGATCTTGTTATAACCTATTCATCTTGCAAGTTGTATA
>CAYNTC010000028.1:0-14863 GCA_964399795.1 uncultured Pirellulales bacterium
GAGGCGTATAAAAGACTTATCAATAATAATGTTAGTAAATAGGTCAGTTTGAGTTTTATAGTTTAGTGACGCAAATAGACGAGTTTCTCCGGCAGAGGGATATTGTTTCCTAAATTGTCTTCGCCATAGCCGGAATCTGCTAAAAGTTTAATGTCTGCCAATACACGTTTGTCGCCGATGAAAGTCACTGTCAATTCAGTTTTGATGTCAATCTTACCCAGTGCTAAAAGCTGAGCGATTTCGTCGGAGACCTTTTCCAAAAGTGTCCCCTCTTTTCGGACAAGTTCTTTTGGTAGTTGTGGGGGCTGCTCGTATACGATTAGTTTGCTTTGCTCTGCCAGCGCCAGCAGGACGTCTCGAACGATAGTATCTATGTCTTTTCCACTTGCCCAATCTGGAACGAGCCTTAGTCTAACGATTTCGGTTGCAAGATATCTGCGTTTCTGTGCGTTTATTTTTTCATTGGCGCGGAACAACTCAAGGGGTGAGGTGGCATCGTAGATGTCATTATCCAACCGCATGCTGACTTCGCCTCCATAGTGCATGACAAGCTTTGAAATAAGTGTGGCAGGGCGAACATGGAATCCACGGTACTGAGGGATTGGTACCTCTATTTGTCCGACTTCCGTATAGCGTTTGAGCATTTGACGGCACAGATTCTCTGCGCAGCCTATATATAAACTGATGTAGGTGATGGAATAATTCATTAGCATGGCCAGCAGGTTATCCGGCGTTACAAGCGGCTCGTGCTTGGCTAATATCGTACAAGGTAGCTTATTCAGATGCCTTTCGTAATAGTGAGCAAATGAGGTTGCGGTTTTAAGGAGATGAAAGACAACGCTTATATGCCCTCTGAGTACAAGCAGGTCTGTGTCCTGTTGTTCAGCTTCAGTACCGGAGACGTACGTGTCATACTGTGATTGGAGATTGTGGAAGCGCAGCTCCAAAGCTCGCAGACTTTCTTCCGTGACGGAATTAGCGACATAGTTGGCGTATTCTTGTGGCTCGGCTTTGTCGGCGGCGCGAACATCTTTGCTTTCAGCAGCGAGATTTAAAAAGGCGGTAACCAAGAGAGTAACCATATCGGAGACGGTTTCGGTTTTGCGCATACGACAGTCTCGCGGTAATCGGCCTGGGGGAAGGTCTTCAGAGTAAGAATTCTCGCGAAGTGTTTCAGTAGGAATCGTCAGGCGTAGTTCATTAGCTCTGGCAAGTAATTGTTTTGCACATCGTAAAAGCACATCTCCATTGAATTGAAGCGTTTGTTTTGTTGCTTGAACGAAGTCCTGTTGGATCGGTAGCAACCGGTAAGCCGGCAGAGCATGCTCGATGTGAAGTAGTTCATAACATACGTCGGAAAAGAGCTTGATTGCCGCTATTATCGATCTGAATAGGCACCACTGGCAATTATTGCGTGCGTCATACGCATCAAGAAGCTCCTCGATCTGCATGGACTGTGAAAAAAATTCGCCCAGAAACGGACGTATCAGGAATCGTTCACGAGAGCTGCATTTGGTTAGATAGTTTGCCAAACCAAGCAGTGTTTGTGCGCGTTTGGCGATTAACCGATGGAAATCATCGTCGCTAATGGTTACCAAAGCCATACGAACTGCTCCTGTGTCCCTTATCGACCTTAAAAAGGCGAAAAGGAACAGTCAGTTATTTTTGAATTTTATTCTGTTTAAGTGGAATTATTTCTGGCTCGCCGAATCCACCAGGAATCTTGAAGTTAAAAATCTCTTTATCTATTTTCTGATTTACCTTCGGCAGAAGCAACTTTATTTCGTAGACATCTTCCTCGGTGGTGACAGCGATAACTTTAGCCGGGAGCATTGTTTTTCTATCGATCCAGAAGTCGATAAAGGTGTAATCATCTCTGTAGACCGAATCGGCTTTGGTTTTTAGATGCAGTTGAATAGCTAATGTCTGTTCGGTTGGCTTCTGCGGGACCAAAACTATTTCAAACTGTTTTCTCAGGTTTTCCACCTTTGCAAAGCCAACTATCGGCAAATTTCTGCTTGCCAGGTCAAAGGCGTCCACCGGCTCATTCGGCTCAGCTAATTGACGACGTTGGACAGATTTGATCTGATAGTCGATATGAGTTAGCCAGATACCGTCGAAGATGAAGTGTTCGAGATATTTTTGTTCTTTTTCATCATCCTGCTTTAGAGTTGTGAAGTTCAGTCGAAGCCTGGATTTTTTATCCAATCTCGCATAGTACAGAACACCTTTCCTGAGTGTTTTTGATTCGAGCAGTGGTTGTCTGAAAATATACTCCACCTGGGCCTGGTAGGATTGCAGATCGGTAGTTCTCTGTTTCAGTTTTGTTAAGATTGCCTCAAGCTGATTTGCATCTGCTGGTTCAGGCTGACCTGCTGTTGAAATTTCTGTGCATCGGCAGGCACGAGAGGCACTAACAGATAGTATCAAGCTAACGACGGACAGAATGAGTAGCTTTATCTGTGCATTATTCATATCACGTTTCTTCCATTGTTTTTATCTTCGATTATTTGAAGTATCTGGCTTATATTTTCAATGACAAAATCGGCATGTTCAGTAAAGTTTTCGGATTGATTGTGATTAGTTAGCAACACCGCAATGGCACCGGCGGATTTTGCGCAGAGCAGATCGAATAAATAATCACCAATAATGATGGTTTGCTGCGGTTTGACTCCGAATTGCCTGCATATTTGCATAACGCCGAATGCGTCGGGTTTGACCGGGCCTTGCTCTCTTCCGACGATAGCGTCGAATTTCAAGCTATGCTTTTCGGCAATAGCTTGGGCGTTACTTCGTTTGTTACGAGTCAATACACCAATGTGGATGCCTTTTTCGCGCAGCCGGGAAAGCGTCTGTTTGGTTCCAGGATTTAACTCTGATTGGACGACTGCTTGTTGCTCATGGAAGTGGAGTATCTGCTCAGCGTGTCGACGTTGCTTGGGCGTCATTTTTTCCATTTGCTCGAGGACCGGGCCTGAATCTCTTTCCAGGCCCATCTCTTCACGGATGGCATCAAAGTCAAAATATGGCTGGGTTATTGTCCCATCCAGATCGAATATAACCACCTTAATTGACATGGCTTTTCTCTTGAACTGAATAAGCGGCGGACTTCAGCGAGTTCGGTCGAATCGTAAAAGCGCCGGCTAAATACTCAACCAATATCAAATGCTCTCTACCATTTTTTTATTTTGCTCTTTTTCGTAGCAGTTCGATAAAGTATCGGCCAGCTTGGCCCAATATCTTGTCTTTTCGGACAATTATTCCGGTTGGTCTGAAAAATGATTCATTTGAAAAGTGTATCGCCTTTAACGTTCCACTGCCGAGTTCCTGAAGCAACGCAGTCTTAGGAAGGATACTTACGCCTGAATTTATCTCAACAGCTTTTTTGATGGTTTCAATGTTGTCGAATTCCATCGCCGGACGAAGATTAACGTTATATCGTTCAAGTATGACGTCAATCCATGACCTTGTTGGCACACCCTTCTCGAAGCCAATAAACCTTTCAAATTGCAACCTATGAATATCGATTTGGGACTCATGTGACATTGCATGTTTCGGGCTGCAAACGAATACGAGAGGTTCATTTTCAAAATCGTATACATCGAACCTCTTATCTTTCTTGGGGACAGCAACGAGCCCGACATCGATGTCACCACTCAAAACGAGTTCATAAATTCGATCTGCGCTTAGGTACTCAATATGTACATTTATATTGGGATATCGAACCATAAATTTCTTGACATAGTCTGGCAAGGTGTGCATTCCAATGCTGAAAATGGCGGCGACGTTGATTCTTTCCGTGTCTGACGATTTCAGAGTGTTCAATTCGCTCTTGAGTTGCTCATATCGGTCCAGCATATCCTTTGAGGCTTGGTAAAGTAACTGGCCGGCTTTTGTCAGTTCGATCGGCCTTTTCTTTCGATCAATTAGTTGGCACTTGTGCAGGACCTCCAACTGCGCAAGCTGCTGCGAGATTGCGGATTGACTTAATAAGTGCTTTTCGGCTGTTTTTGAAAAACTTCTTAAGTCAGCCAAATCACAGAACGTCTTAAGCGTTTCTATATGCATTATAAGGCAACCTGATAGGTTATATTAATATTTAGTTCCTTGAAAGCAGATAAGTATCTGTGATATTTTATTGTTACTGAACTTGAAGCAATATGGCAATCAGGATATTAGTATAACTTATCATAATACGGATGCAAAATAGAAGTTTGAATTTCTAATGGAGGCAATAAAAGTGGCGGCGAATAGCATTATTGATGCAGTTTACGAGCAGGTTCTCAGGCGTAATCCGGGGGAGGTGGAGTTTCACCAGGCGGTCAAAGAAGTTTTAGAGTCCCTGGTAGTGGTGCTTGAAAGGAATCCTGATTATGTAAAGTCGAGAATTCTGGAGCGAATGGTTGAGCCCGAAAGACAGATAATCTTTCGGGTTCCCTGGCAGGACGATAAGGGAAATTTCTGTGTTAATCGTGGTTTTCGTGTTGAGTTCAGCAGCGCCTTGGGTCCGTACAAGGGAGGCTTACGTTTTCATCCGAGCGTGTACCTTGGGATTATCAAATTTCTTGGCTTCGAACAGATTCTAAAAAATTCGCTAACGGGGCTTATGATGGGGGGTGGCAAAGGCGGTTCCGATTTTGATCCGAAGGGTAAAAGTGATGAAGAGGTGATGCGTTTTTGCCAGAGCTTTATGAACGAGCTGTTCCGACACATCGGGCCTGATACAGATATCCCTGCGGGTGATATCGGCGTCGGCGGGCGCGAGATTGGTTTTATGTTCGGCCAGTACAAGCGCATCTGTAACGAGTTCACCGGGACTCTAACCGGCAAGGGCCTGGACTGGGGCGGGTCGTTAGTGCGGAACGAGGCTACCGGCTACGGCCTGGTTTATATAGTTGAGGAGGCGCTAAAAGCTGTAAATAAGAGCTTCGAGGGGATGACAGTAGGCATATCAGGAGCCGGTAACGTGGCTATATATGCTACCGAGAAAATTCAGCAACTCGGAGGTAAAGTTGTAACGCTAAGTGATTCCAATGGCTTTATATACGACCCTGATGGTGTCAAGCTCGATACCGTCAAGCAGATTAAGGAGGTCGAGCGAAAACGCATAAAGGAATATGTGAGGATCCATAAAAGTGCTCAATATACCGAGGGTTGCAGTGGTGTGTGGAATATCAAGTGCGATATAGCTCTTCCCTGTGCTACGCAGAACGAGCTTGACGAGGTGGCAGCCAAGACGTTGGTCAAGAATGGTTGTATTGCCGTCGGTGAGGGTGCGAATATGCCCTGTACGCCGGAAGCCGTGAATGTTTTCCATGAGAACAAGGTGATATTTTTGCCTGGCAAGGCTGCCAATGCGGGGGGTGTTGCGGTCTCCGGCCTTGAGATGGCTCAGAATAGCCAGCGCATTCCATGGACTTTTGAGAAAACTGATGCGGAACTTAAGAACATCATGGTAACAATCTATAGAAACGCCAGCCAGGCGGCAGAGGAGTACGGCTGTGCGGGTAACTTTGTGGTGGGAGCAAATATTGCCGGCTTCATTAAAGTAGCTAATGCGATGTTGGCACAGGGCCTTGTGTAGATTAGTTTGTTGCAGACATATTCAATAAAGGACGCTTGCTTTGCGGGCGTCCTTTTTTATTGTCTTGGTTTGCGTCAGGCGTTAGAATTGCTCGTGATGGAAAAGGATGTTGATATAGGCAAGGTCGTTCGTCAGCATGTTGAAATGGAGCGTTTTTTTTGCGGCTTTACTGTCAAGGGTGAGAATTCAATGGCGGAGCCATCGAGTCAAGAAAATGGTCAGGCGGTAGCTGAAGCGGCTGAAGAGCTTGAAAGAATCGCTGATGAAGTTCGTCAATGTCGCAAGTGTGATCTGGGTTCGTTGCGAACTAATGCTGTGCCAGGCGAAGGCCATCCGAACGCTCAGATAATGTTTGTTGGCGAAGCGCCGGGAGCTGATGAGGACGCCCAGGGTCGGCCTTTCGTGGGAAGGGCGGGGCAACTGCTGGATAAGGTAATTGCGGCCTGCGGGCTGAAGCGCAGCGATGTTTTTATTGGCAACATTCTGAAGTGTCGTCCGCCGGAGAATCGCGACCCCCGGCCGGATGAAATAATAAGCTGTCTGCCGTATCTCCAGAGGCAGATCGAGATAATCAAGCCGGAGGTTATCGTTGCTCTGGGTGCGCATGCGGCGAGGACGCTGTTGAACACGAACAAGTCTATAGGCCAACTGCGTGGTCAGTTTCATGAGTACTATGCAGGTATTGGCCAGCCCCCCATAAAACTTATGGCTACATATCACACCGCTTATCTGTTACGGAATTACTCACAGGAGAACCGTAGACGGGTCTGGGAGGATATGAAAAAAGTTCTTGCTGAGCTCGGATTGCCAATTCCGCAATAGTGTAAGAAAAATGACCTGTTTTGTAGTCGGCATACGGCTTCATCGAGTGACTCGATAAGAAAGGCACATCAAGGTATAAAAAAGCTCTCCGGGTATTATTGTATTCATTTTTAAGCTAAAAAATTTTCAGTAAAAAGCGGGGAATTATGTAACAGAAAATACAAACATTCGTCTTTTTAGATACTCAAACTGACCGTTTTTATTGTCATGCTGAGCCGACCTCGCTCCGCCGAAGTTCATCCTTCGCAGTAGCTCTGCTACGGAGAATGGACGGCTACGCAAAGGCGAGAAGGCGAAGCATCCGGCTTTAGCAAAAGAAAATCCGTATTTTCTCTGGCCAGATTCTTCGCTTCACTTCGTTTCGCTCAGAATGACAAGGCGATATATGTCTTTGCAAATAAAAGACTTATCAATAATAATGTTAGTAAATCGGTCAGTTTGAGTTAGATAGATAGCGTAACAATTGCCATGAAAACAATGTGTAGCTTTGTTTGAGGTATTCAAATATTCCTTGCAATAGCGGTCGATTTTGTGTATGAAATTATATGCGGATGTGATTCGGAGGTAGGCTATATCGATTACAAATCGGCCTTGCTGCAAACAGTTGATCTATCATGAAGGAGAAAGCAATGAGAGGGTTGATTCTATGGAGTTTGGCTGTTCTGTTGACTATTGTGACCTCAGGGCAAGCTGAAGTACGTCGAGTTCCGACTGACTACTCCGGGATTCAGACGGCAATCCGAGGCTGCAATGATGGTGATGTTGTCATCGTGGAGCCGGGCACATACTACGAGACCGTCAATTTCGGCGGTAAAAACATCATACTTACCAGCATTGACCCGAATGATCCAGCAATTGTCGCCAGCACGGTTATCAATGCTCTACGTGATGGGACAGTAGTGACGTTTGAAAACGGCGAGACGTCGGAAGCGGTGCTGACCGGCTTCACTATTACCGGCGGTTATGGAACGTTTGACACTTCTGAAACTGCTCAGGATTATAGACTTTTCTGGGGAGCCGGCATTTTCTGTAATTATGCCTCCCCCACTATTACGCGTAATGTTATCACGAGTAACTATGCACCTTGCCCAACCGGCACAGCAGTAATGCAAGTTTATGATGTCAGCTATGGAGGGGCTATTGGAGGTGATGGGTGTGCGGCGATAATCACCCACAACATAATTAAGAGGAATTCCGCATACGCAGGTGGAGGCATACTTGTGTTTGGCGATCCTACTATTAGCAACAATATAATATACAACAATTCAGCGGCTATCGGTGGTGGCGTTGTTATGTTTGGAGGACGTCTGGTTAACAACACTATCGTAGATAATTCTATCAACCTGAATCTTGGTGGAGTTATCGGCAATGTTTACGCCGTTCTTGATCCAATGTGTGAAACCTGTACGGTTTCCAACAATATCATCGCCAGCGCCAGGACGGGCGGAGGTATATATTTAGAGGGTGCTCTTGGTGACTCGGTCAGATTTAATGATGTCTGGGCTAACAGTCCGGGCAATTATATCACGGTAGATACACAAACGGGCCAAGTGACTTACGATGGTTTGGCTGACAGGACCGGGCTTTACGGAAATATCTCTGAGGACCCACTTTTCGTTGATCCAGTGAATGAGGATTATCATTTGCAGTCTGGGTCTCCATGCGTAAGTGCCGGTGATCCTAACTTCGTACCCGAAGCCGGCGAGACCGATATCGACGGCGATCCGAGGATATTCGCGTTCTGTGTTGATATCGGCGCAGATGAGCACGTCGGCTATGTCAAGCCGATCGCCTATGCCGGTCGCGACCAGCATGTTCTGATACCTGAGTTAATTACTCTTGATGCCAGTGAAAGCTTTTTTTCTGATCCTTGTGGAGTTATGACATTTCAATGGAGCCAAATTGCCGGCCCAAATGTTGTGATAAGCGACCCCGCGGTCATGCGGCCAACATTTATGCCGGCATCTGAGGGCTGGTACCGATTTGGATTGGTTGTAGGGGATGGGTTGCACACGAGCGAGCCGGACGAGGTGCTCGTTATCGTAGGTAATCAATCGCCGGTAGCTGATGCGGGTAGCGATACATTATTTTCTGCACCAGGTCTTATGCAACTGGATGGGAGCGGTTCGTATGACCTTGATCCGCCCGATGAGTTGACGTACGCCTGGAAGCAACTGCAGGGGCCGGAGGTAGTTGACCTGGTGGACGCAAATACGGCAACGCCGAAGTTTTTCAGCAACGTTGAAGGAGTATACGTATTCGAGCTTGTTGTTAATGACGGATTTGCCGATAGTGAGCCGGATACTGTAATGGTGCAGGCGAGTACTATTACGAGTAATGCTGAGGTTTTCGAGGTCAGTAGTGCTGGTCAGCAGGGCATTTACTACCCTGATGTTTTCGGCACTAAAGTCGTTTGCAGCGCCGGCGATGTCTACGATCCTTATAGCTGGGACATCAAGGTCGTAGACCTGGTTGCCGGGTATGAGGATATATTTGTGGCTGGTGGGATTGATACTCAGCCCAAAATAGATGGCGACAGAATGGTGTGGTCTGGCGGGCCAAATTATTTGGGTTTTACAGGTCCTGAGTGCACCGGTGTTTTTGTTGTCGACATAGTGAGCGGCCAGCACCGGGTCCTACGGGCCGCGAGGGATACTGAGTCCTACAGCCACCCGGTTATTTCAGGTGACAAGGTCGTTTGGTTGCAGCATCTTGGTGTAAATAAGAACGACTATGCGAATTGGAACAACATGCCGTATGATATATGCGGTGCCGATATCACAGACTTAGAGAATCCTGTATATTTTACAATCGCAGAGGATGTTGGCCGACGGGCACCATACCCGTATGACAGTGCTTACTATGACTTTGATGATGTCATTGATATATCGGGTGATATAGTTGTATGGGAAGGTGATGGTGACATCTACGGTGCAGACATCTCGAATATAAACGATATTCGTGTATTTATTATCTGCGACCATCCAGCTCAGCAGTACGACCCCGCCATATCCGGCAATTTGGTTGTTTGGACGGATGAGCGTAATGATGCAGGTGACATATATGGGGCTAATATCTCTGATGTAGAGAATGTCCAGGAACTGGAAATCGTTAAGGCCTTTGGCGCACAGTTGCAGCCGGCTATAGATGGATGTTTGATTGCATACGTCGAGGGGGACATCTCTGGAGGTCAAATTAAGCTCTGTTGTATGACCAAGCGACACGGTGTGTTGGATATTCCAATTGAAGATTATTTATACGGTGCAGCACCGGCGATAGACGGCCAGAGAATTGTTTGGGGATCGGCCGATGGGCAGAGCCGTGGGATTTTCTTAGAGTTTGGGTATTCTGTGCTTGATGGAGCTATCCAGAATTTAACGACTGGCAGGCGATATGATTATATACAACACGCTATAAATGCTGCGGCAGATGGGGATCGAATCGTGATTAGCGAAGGGGTGTATCACGAGAAGGTCGATCTCGCGGGCAAATCCGTTATGGTGAGTTCTGCTGACCCCAATAATCCTGCTACGGTTGCTGCCACTGTTCTGGGCGGCAGTGGACAAGTGGTTACTTTTGCCGATGGTGAGGGGCCGGACTGTGTGGTTAGCGGCCTGACGATAAGCAACGGATACAGGAGTATTTATTGCTCGGGTGCCTCACCGACCATTGCCAAGTGCAGAATTATCGGGAATCTTGACGCAGGTATCAGGCTGTGGAACGGTAGTAATCCGACAATTGAAGGATGCACAATCTCCGGCAATGGAGGTGCCGGTATTGAAATGTTTATGCCGAGAACAGGCCGACGTGTTCGTGAAAATTATGCCACCATCAGCAATTGCCTTGTGGTTGCAAATCGGCAGCAGGGTGTTTCCAGTGGCGCAGCTACAATCAATAACTGCACCATTGTCGAGAATTTTAAGGCTGGTGTTTCGTGCAGCACATCTACAATTACCAATTCCATCATCTACTACAATGGATTTCTAAGTGACGGCGCGCAGATAGATAGTAGTCAAGCAACGGTTTCCTACTGCGATGTGCAGAGCGGTTGGCAGGGCGTGGGCAACATCGATACTGACCCCTGCTTTGTAGAACGAGGTCGCTGGTCGGCGGCCGATATAAATGTTAGGCCTGAGCCTGGTGACCGGAACACCGTTTGGGTTAATGGGGATTATCATTTGCTGTCCGGCTCATTGTGTATCGATGCTGGGGACCCGACATATATCCCCCAGTTAGGCGAGACCGATCTCGACGGTAAAGTGCGGGTAGTAGGGCAGGCAGTCGATATGGGTGCTTTCGAGTTTCAAGCTGCAGTGGACATTGAGTAAGCTGTTAGGTGATTGCCCGAGATCTGACGGTCAATAACCACTAACACGTCATAGATTGTGAAGATGTGATTCGGTATACTGCTAACATTTCTTCTTTAGCAGTGCGTGCAGGCGCTCAAGCTCACCCGGCTTCATGTGGTAGCTGTGCTCGGCATTGGGGAATTGCCCAGTGCTAACTTCTTTGCTGTAGGCATTTAAGGCGTCGATTGTATTCTGGTTTAGATTGCCGTAACTTTTAACAAACTTGGGGCTTGAATCCTTAGTCAATCCAAGAATGTCATTTATTACCAGTATTTGACCATCACAGCCCGACCCGGAACCGCAACTGATTACCGGCACTTCGGAGCGCTTGGTGATGATTTCGGCGATTTCGGTTGCAGTCCCTTCGAGCAGTAGCGACTGTGCCCCACATTTAACCATCTGCTCTGCAAGGGTTATCAGTTCCATAGCCACGTCGGCAGTTGTAGCTACGGCTTTGAACCGTCCAGTCTTGCCTATGTTCTGTGGTAGTATGCCGATGTGCGCCATGACGGCTATACCTGCGTCGCTGACGGATTTGATGATGTCAAGGTGCGCTTGGGTAGCTTCGATTTTAACCATCTGTGCGCCGGCTTCAGCGACAAATCGTCCCGCGTTTCTGATCGCTTCAACATCGCCGAGCTGGTAAGAAAGAAACGGCATATCAGCGACCAAAAATATATTGGGTGCCCCCCGCCTTACGGCGGCTGTTATGGTAACCATAAAGTCCATTTTGGCAGGTAGAGTTGAATCAAAGCCCAGGACTATCTGAGCGGCTGAGTCGCCGACCAGTATCATTTGCACGTCAGTTTGAGAGACGAGCTTGGCAGTTGTGTAGTCATAACAGCTAACAGCAACAATCTTACGATTCTGATGCTTGAGCTTATATAAATCCGCAATAGTGACTTTAGTATTCATAGTCGAGCACTTTTCAAAATTGTTACCCAGTGTGGGGACTTTGTAACCGCCTAATTTCTTTCGGAAACGACAATCCTACCTAATTTATTATTTCATGTATCGTGTCACAATGAGAGTGCATTCTACTCAACCTGGTTTTCCGGATGAAGAACTAACAGGTTAATTGTTAAAATATTAGAACAAATTTACTTTAGCAAGCGTAAAAGAAACTAATTATAGGTCTCAATTGGGGGTTTGTCGAAAAAAGTACTAAAAAACTAATTTTTTCTGTATCAGACACTTGATTCTTAGCAAAAAAAGTGTAATTTCTTTTCAGATTCAACTGATTTCGCTAAAGAAATTTCGTGTATTTTTTCGATTTATAATTTAAGTAAAAGTGATAGAGGATATAAAAGGCCAATAGAGGCCATCAAATAGCTTTTCATCACCCTCCTCCGAAGCCAGATTCTGTTGTTTCAAGAATCTGGCTTTTTTATGCCTGTATATAAAAAAAGGCTACATAGGCAATCTTTGTCACGTTAATTTGGAGAGCAAGCACAAATTAGAAATACTGCTGATTCCAGCAATTTTCAAGATAAACTATGATTACATCACCTTGTGGTTGTGTTCGGTGTTTGAACGAGTGGTTTTACAGGATTATTAATTACAAATTGATGCGACTGCATGTAGCGGATTTCGTGGCTGAATCCAGTGTGACCCAAAGAGGCCGGCAGCCTGAATCGGCTGAATCTACCTTGATAATATTTGGCTACACTCAGTATGAACTTTGCTGAACGGACTCATAATAAGAAAGCATTGTTAATATGATGCTTTTTCGCTCTGAGGGGATTTTTATCAATATAAATGTCAAAGAAATGGTGGGCGTAGACAAAATCGGCATCTATCGACCTTACATATATGATGTAAATACAAGAACTTATAATGGCTTATCTTTTTTATCTTGTGTGCGATATGCTGGAGACTCAATAAGGCAGATGGCAACGCAGAAGTTATTGGGCCAGCGATTAATGTTAGTTAGAGTTAGAAGTTTGCTGTGAAATTCGCTGGCTTGGAATAGAGTCGTACTTAATTCTGCCCGATAAGTATAGAGATACTATGATTGTGCCAATTTGATATAGCCGGAGCGAAGAAGGGATTAAGTGACAGTATCGGTATACGTGGACAGAGCATGAGAACGATAGCAATAGGTAACCAAAAGGGTGGCTGCGGAAAGACTACCACGGCTATAAACGTCGCGGCGGCTTTGGCCAGCTTAGGAAATCGCGTCCTATTGGTTGACTTGGATCCTCAGGCACATGCTACGCTGAGTTTGGGTTGTAATCCTGATGATCTGGACAAGACGATATACGATGTTATGACTGATCCACAACTGCCTATATCCGACGTTGTTTCGGGCACGAAGGTTCAACGGCTTAATCTTCTGGGAAGTAATGTTCTGCTTGGAGGCGCTGAGCTGGAATTGTGTAGGCTAATGGGTAAGGAGTTTATATTAGGTGAAAAACTAAGGACGGTAGAAGACGAATATGAGATGTGTGTAATCGATTGTTCCCCGTCGCTTGGCATTTTGATGCTTGAGGCACTTGTAGCCAGCAAGGACGTTATCATCCCTGTTCAAGTTCATTATCTTGCGATGGAAGGCCTTAAACGGTTTCTGGATACCATCGGCATAGTCAGGGGTCGTTTTAAGCCTTGTTCTGTGGAGGCTCTCGGAGTATTGTTGACTTTTGTTGAGGATAGACCCGCCTTTATCAGGCAAGTTCGAGATCATCTGCGTGAGTCTTTTGGAGATTTGGTTTTTAATTCAGTAATTCACAAAGCAGTTAAACTGGCTGAGGCCCCCACCGCTGGCGAGCCTGTCCTGACATACGCTCCCGAAAGTCGCGGCTCTGCTGAGTACAAGGCTCTGACGAAGGAGATAATTGCGCGTCTTAAAATTCATGAGCCTGTATATGCCACGACATAAATCCGCGTTTGGCCAATCTCAGGGTAGTGTAGGTCATTTTTAATAGGCCGGGTCTGGCTTGGCAGCAGTGATTTGAGACGGTCGAGGTGAGGTCAAGCTGAACTCTCCGATTTTTCAAGGACATTCATGTCTGCGACAATTCAGTTTTCCTGAAATAAGCCAGCTCATAGACCGAAAAAGTGCGATTTCGTCCTTGTCTTTCAGTTGTGAATCATGTTTAATTCATGCTTTTAATTGAGAAAGACACTATAATCAACAGACTTTTTTCGTTGAGGTGAGCTGAAATGGCAGATTTTCAAGCATTAGCTGATGCCGTCATCAAAGGCGATCAGGGTACCGCGGTGGACATCACAAAAGCAGCTCTGGCCGACGGTACAGCACCAAAGACTATTCTGGATGAGGGGCTGATAGCAGGTATGGATGTTGTTGGAGAACGCTTCAAAAAAAGCGAGATTTATATACCGGAAGTGCTCATCGCTGCGCGGGCGATGAAAATGGCTATGGAGGTGCTCGAACCAGAACTTGTCAAGGCGGGTGTCCAACCTCGCGGACGATTTTTGATAGGAACAGCCCAAGGCGACTTACACGATATCGGGAAAAATTTGGTGGCAATGATGCTCAAAGGTGCAGGCTTCGATGTCATCGATCTCGGAGTCGATATCGGGCCCGACAAGTTCGTCCAGCAGGCTAAGAACAATAATGTCCAGTTAATTGGTATTAGCACGCTTTTGACCACAACAATGCCTGGTATGGAGAAAACCATAAAGGCTTTGAAAGAAGCTGGAGTCTCCACGAAGGTTATGATAGGTGGCGCACCGGTAACGCAAAATTACGCCGATAAGATTGGCGCAGATGGTTATGCGCCTGATGCAGCTTCGGCTGTCGATTTGGCCAAAAGCTTAGTTGCATAAACCGGACTTTTCTGAACTCCAAAATGAAATCCCGGCAAAAGCCTCCAACCTCCGTTCCTTAGGGATTGTGTAGGACGGGCGAGGCTTTTTGCTAAGGTGAATAACAAATAGTTGCTCCTTGATAAATCACGGGGACTTTCCTCCTATAGCAATTAATACAGCGTCTAAAGACGCTGTTTTTTTTATGCCCAATCTGTTAAAATGGACAATTGGTGATGTAGGAAAATAAAAAGTTAGAAATCAAAGTGCAAAATGACAGATAAGAATCCAAAGAGAGGAAAGCAGAAATTTTGCATTTTGCATTGTAATTTTGATATTT
>CAYNTC010000029.1:0-14712 GCA_964399795.1 uncultured Pirellulales bacterium
AGCTTGCCCGCCTCTGTCGGGGCGAAGATAACTAAACATTTCAGAGTTCATAGTTCTTAGTTCATCGTTCATGGTCAATTATCAATAATCATTTATCAATAATCAATAAGAAAGGGGGGGTTAATCATGTCCACCGAAGCCCAAATACTCGCCAACCGGCGTAACGCACAAAAATCGACAGGCCCACGCTCACGCCGCGGCAAGGCCGCCGTCTCTCAAAACGCCGTCAAACACGGCCTGTTAGCCCGTCAGGCCATAATCAGCTCAGAAAGCCAGGCCGACTTCGACCTCTACCGCCAGCAGTTGCTCGCCGAGCTGGCCCCGGCCAGCCCAATGGAATCTATGTTAGCCGAACGCATTGTCACTCTCTCATGGCGGCTAAAACGTGTCTGTAGAATCCAGAACCAGACCATCGACGCATTGAACGCAAGTAATACCTCCAGCCCACTAAGCAAACTCACCCAATCCCTGTTTTTCAAAAACCACGACCAACCTGTGCCTCAGGTATCGCATGGCAATACGCCCGCCTGCGATGAAGCGCTGGCTCTGGGTCGTATGGCGATAAAGGACTTCTCAAATGGAAGGGTGCTTGAGCGGCTGTTGATGTATGAACGCCGAATAGAGCACAGCCTGTACAAAACGATACTCGAGCTTCAAAGGCTAAATCTCATCAAAAAAATGAATACGGGACGTGAAATGCCATTTAACCAATTAACCATTTAACCACTCACAACGTACCACGAAATACGAGCGACGAATTATGAACCACTATTCACTAACTATGACCCCCGAAACCCGATCCCTGAAGCCTGCCCCCTGAACCCTGACCACTGGTCAATTATGCAAAACAAAGCCAATTGCCAGCCTTTGGCCGGAAATCCTAAGCTCGAAATACTAAATCCGAAACAAGAAGGATGGATGCTAAATGATAGAGCACGATTTTAAAAAACAAAGCCAATTTCAGGAAAAACGAAATGAACGTAAGCTGCTATTTGCAAAAGGATTATGAAAAATGAGCTACGCCGGTGATTTTAGGAAAACAAACCCAAACAAAGCCAATTTTTATTTGAGTTCTTTGACTTTTTGCCAGAGCAGTTCGGTCAATTCTTTGATACCGAAGCCGGTTACTGCTGAGATGGCGTGAATCGGCTGCGGAAGCTTTTTTCGAAGCTCTTTGACAATTTTATCATCTGGGTCGAGGTCCATTTTGTTGGCGACGATGATCTCTTGTTTAGCAGCCAGAACCTTGCTGTGCTGCTCTAATTCATTACGGATAGTCTGATAGTTGTCCAGCGGATCGGACCCGTCCATTGGCGCGATGTCGATGATGTGCACGATAATAGTCGTGCGCTCGATGTGCTTGAGGAAATCGTGGCCGAGGCCGGCACCGGCATGAGCACCTTCGATCAGGCCGGGGATATCAGCCATGACGAATCGGCGGAAGCCGCTCAGTTCGACGATACCAAGCACAGGCTCTATTGTCGTGAAGGGATAATCGGCTATCTTTGGCCGTGCGGCTGAGCAACGCGAGATGAGTGTACTCTTGCCTGCATTCGGCAGACCAACCAAACCAACATCGGCAATGAGCTTCAACTCAAGCCTAACATTTCTTTCCTGGCCTTTTTTGCCGGGTTCGGCATTTCTTGGCGCCTGATTTGTTGCAGTTGCGAATGCCTTATTGCCTTTTCCGCCTCGTCCGCCACGACAGACACACACCTTCAAGCCGACCTGATTAAGGTCTTTCAATAGTAGATTCAGTTCGGTATCAAAGATAAGAGTTCCGGGCGGAACATTAACAATCAGGTCTTTTCCATCAGCACCATGCTTATTGTTGCCCGAGCCTGGTTTGCCATCTTCAGCCCGCCAGTGGTGCTTGCCAGCAAAATCCATGAGGGTGTCCAGGTTTTCTACGGCCTGAAAATAAATATGCCCGCCTCGTCCGCCGTCACCGCCATCCGGCCCGCCTTTGGGGATGTATTTTTCGCGTCTGAAGCTTACGCAACCGTTGCCTCCATCTCCGGCTTTGACCCAGATTTGTGCCTCGTCGATGAACATATCTCGCGACTCGACATAAAAAAAGGATGGTGCAACCACCATCCCTATTACAATTATAGCTTCTTATATAAATTCAGACGACGTGGACTCTTCGGCCCTGGAATCGCACCGTTCCCTTAGCAGTGGCGAACAATGTATAGTCTTTGCCAATGCCGACATTGGAACCTGGGAAAAATTTCGTGCCACACTGTCGGACAATAATTGAGCCAGCTTTTACCTGCTGACCACCAAACAGTTTAACTCCCCTATATTGAGCGTTACTATCTCTGCCGTTTCTGGAAGAACCTTGTCCCTTTTTGTGCGCCATATTCGATTACCTCAATTATCAAAAAAAGTCTTACTACCGTGCGAAAATCCTTTCTTCTTTAATTTTAACCACGATAATAAAATATGTCCAGAAATTTTTCTGGGATTTACGGCTGTTTCATACCCACCATCACTATTGCTTTATATTAAACTGCTGTTTTTCTGTTTACTACAGCTTTTTGTTCACATTATATTGAGTCTAAAAAGCAACTTAAGACATTGTTTACTAATGAGATGGCGTATAACCTAATTTTCCCCACGCCGCTCTCTGGACTCTATACAAATCTTCATTGCCAACCGACCAATACGTATCTTGTACGTCCGGGCTGATTGTTTCTCCGGACAAGAAACTTCCAATCTCTACGGTGCGTGGATCACGCCATTTCCAGTATTCACTGTGTCCATCGGCAAAACCGAAGTTTGTCCCATCACCATGTCGAGCCGTAATCGGGTCCCACCACCTTTCCCGGTAGTAATAAACAGTCCAGCTTGAGGGTGATAACTGACCTTCATCGAGAAAAACAATCTGCTTAGCATTATTGTGAATTTGCATCCTTCTTTCCAAGGGAGGTAATGTGGCTGCCTCAATCTCATCATGGCCATTCATATAATCAACTATAGCGTATGTCACTACCTCTCCACGAATACCCGTAGGGCACTTATAGAGTTTAACATCAGGACAATATGGATACAGAGCGCCATCTATGATGCCCTGTATTTTTTCTTCTTCTAATAAGCTATCTTCCCAGTACACCCAAGCATATTTGTTTGACTTTCCATTTACAGTTCGATGAGTATTTCCGCACACGATCCTGTCATCGTTTTCATCAGCATATACATTCCAAGCAAGTGATAGCTGCCTTAGATTGTTTAAACACGCTGCACGCTTGCCCTGTTCTTTGACTCTGTTCAAAGCTGGCAGAAGAATTGCCATTAGAATTGCTATAATTGCTATCACGACTAACAATTCAATTAGAGTGAATGCTTTCGTTTTCACTTTCATTGCATCTGTCATAGCATAATAACCTTTTGCTTAATTACTCAAACTGACCGATTTACTAACATTATTATTGATAAGTCTTTCATACGCCTCAGGCGTATTAATTTGCAAAGACATATATCGCCTTGTCATTCTGAGCCCTTCGCTCCGCTCAAGGGTAAACTCCACGAAGTGAAGCGAAGAATCTGTCCAGAGAAAATATGGATTTTCTTTTGCTAAAGCCGGATGCTTCGCCTTTCGGCTCAGCATGACAATAAAAACGGTCAGTTTGAGTTAATTATAATAGCAAATAGGCTTGAAGGATTCAACTTCCTGACGGTTAAAAAAGACGCTTATCATATTCACGCGGAAAAGATGTGTTGCAATTGTTGCCCCGCCGAATATTTATCTACGTACACTCAATTTTTCTGATCGGGAAGTAACACTCGAATTGCGCAATGCGTTTTAGTAACGAGTTGATACGCAGGTAAAGCTCTATTTTGCCTGCAGTATTGCTTTAATGTCGCTCAGTGGAAGTAGACCAACTGTGGCGAGCTTTATTTTTCCTTGGGGATCGATAAAGAAACTACACGGTATAGTATTCACCTCGGCATAGGGCTTGGCAAGCCTGTCAGGCCGAGTCAGAACCGTATAGTTGATATTCTGCTGGGCGACAAAACTCTTAAGTAAAGCTGGACTTTCGCGAGATATGGCGAGCATAGCCAATTTGTCCTGGCCGACTGAATTTCGTAACTCAACCAGGTCCGGTATTACCATCCTGCATGGGCCCCACCATGTTGCCCAAAATATTATCATCACGTTTTTGTCATGATAACTGCTAAGAGTATGTTGGTTACCCGCAAGATCGGTCAGGCTGAAGTCGGGCGCGACTTTGCCTGTCCAGGATTCAAAAGCTGGCCCCCACGTTCGTGCAGAACGGATGACCTCGCTGAGGCTAATTTTGGGCCCCGGGAAAATATCTGTTAGGCCACTTTTCGGTGTCTCGCCCTGTTCGGCGACAGGTTGGGGCTGTTGTGCCTCAGTTGTTTCTGCAGGCTCCTTCTTGCAGCCGGTTAAAATTGCAAAGCCAGCGAATATTATTGAACCAATCAGTACTATCAAGAAAAGCGATTTATCTTTGCTTTGTCTGGTCATTTTTACTCTCCTTAGAGCTAATAATCCATGACTGCACTATACCGCTGCTATGCTCCTGCGTAAAGGCTTAACTAACATTTTTTTGTCTTTCACATAAAAACGCAGGACGCAACCGATAAGCCTTCTTGTGCTAAATTAGTTTTAGTGACGTAAAGAGTGGAAATCTATTAAAAATCATGGCTTTAATACTTCACAGGCTTGATAATGCGACCGAACCTGCGTTAAATTGTCCTTCGCTTTGTCTGCCTAGCAGAATACGTTTTTTCATGTGGACTTCGTTTACGCTTGGAATGGGTAATAAGATTTCGGCTAAGTACAACAAACTGCGGAAACTATGCAGGCACATCCTACATTATTGCCCAATCCAGCCTAGTGATACCTGAAGATGGCCCTGAATTTTGACTATTTGGTGTTTACGTCGTGGTTTCAAATATCTATTATTACAAAATCGTTATCTGAGAGCTTGATTAAACTATGGCTGCGATGATTGAATTGCCAAGAAATATTTTAGCACCGACTGAAGAGCTTAATATTATCCTGCTGATCGGAATTGCCATTTTTGGCGGCACGGTAGGAGCGAGGATATTTCAACGGCTTAGCATTCCGCGTATCGTAGGTTACGTTGCCATAGGAATAATATTAGGGCCTTTGCTGGGTGTCATTTCTCAGAAAACAGTTAGTGATCTTGAGCCGTTCAACACGTTTGCTCTGGGGATCATTGGTTATTTAATCGGTGGTGAGCTTAAACGCGATATTTTTGTGAAGTTTGGCAGACAGGTTATCGCCATTTTGCTTTTCGAAGGGATGGTTGCGTTTCTCTTGGTGGGGCTACTTAGCTTTGGATTAACATGGTATTTCTTCGACTGGAAAACTGCGTTAGCGGTTAGCGTGGTATTTGGAGCCATCTGCGCAGCAACAGACCCTGCCTCGACAATGAGCGTGTTATGGGAGTATAAGACACGTGGACCACTGACCGCGATGCTGATGGCAATTGTCGCACTTGATGATGCTCTTGCCTTGACTTTGTATGCTATATGTGTCAGTGTTGCAGGGGTAGTCATAGGACATCAAGAAGTAGGGTTTCTTCCCGCCTTATTCTCATCTTTCTACGAGATCTTTGGCTCGCTGGTGATAGGCATAGCAGCAGGAATAGGACTCAACTGGATTTTAAAACGAACCGATGAGCCGGAAAGAGTATTGATTTTTTGTATAAGTTCGGCGTTGCTCATCATCGGTGTAGCAATAACCCGGGAGTTGGATGTTATTATTTCAACTATGGCTTTGGGCGTAACGCTAACGAATATCGGCTCGAAGAAAGTTTCATCGAGCTTCGAGCTTGTACACAGGTTTTCGGCACCGATATACGTTCTGTTTTTTGTTATTGTTGGTGCCAGATTAAGTATTTCCGATGTAAGCATCCAAACTCTACTCCTCGCAGCTGCCTATATTATTGGAAGTGTTGTTGGCAAGACCACAGGCGCGTGGTGTGGTGCCGTTCATTCCAAAGCTGTCCCGACAATTAGAAAATATCTGGGATTTTGTTTGTATCAACAAGGCACAATTGCAATAGCGCTGCTGATAATGGCGAGCAACCGATTTGAAGGGCAGATAAGAGATACAATGCTGTCGGTAATAATAGCTGGTGTATTTGTACTCCAGCTTGTTGGTCCGGTGTTTGTGAAGATCGGGATGAAGAAAGCCGGAGAAGCAGGACTCAACATTACTGAAGAAGATCTTATAAGAGCCTACAGCGTCGCCGATGTAATGGACAAGAATGTGCCGGTTATCTCTTCTGGTGTGTCACTGAGCGAAGTAATCAAAGTAGTCAGCAGTACTGACAGTTACTATTACCCGGTTGTCGATAAGGACAACAAGCTGATAGGCAGTATCACGCTTGAAGGTATCAGAAATACCTTCACCACTCAGGAGCTAAATGACTGGCTGGTAGCGCTCGATATTGCCGAGCCGATTGTTACCAGTGTAACACCGGGCATACGACTAACAGATGCGTTTGAAAAGGCACGGCAATTCGACATTGAATGTGTGCCTGTTGTGGCCAAAAGTAATGGTGATACACTTCTTGGTATTCTGGACACGCGTATTGTGCATCGCCGACTCAGCGCGGAGGTGCTGGCCAAGCAAAAGGAAGCAGACAGTATGTATGGTCTAAGCAGAAGCTAAGTGCTGCAATGGTATAAATATGATTCATACACTTGCCAATTCGAGCGGTAATCTTTTCACCGGGCTTGAGCTTAACTTGGCTTTGCTATTCGGGCTAATTGTTCTGGGCGGTGCGTTGGGTGCGCGGCTTTTTCAGAAGCTGCATATCCCGCAAGTTGTAGGCTGCATAATCATCGGAATTCTTTTAGGCGATGTCCTGGGCCTGATAACGACAAGAACAATAGAAGCTCTTGAGCCCTTCACGATGTTCGCTCTCGGCATAATCGGTTTTATGATAGGTGCGGAGCTAAGAAGCGACATATTCAAAAAGTACGGAAGGCAGTTTTTCACCATCCTTTTTTCTCAAGGCATCGGTGCCTTTTTGCTTGTTGCAGTAGGTGCATCAATAGTTGCGTGGTTTGCACTGCCTGGCATAATCAATGATATCACAGCGACGGATAGACTTTACATCGGGATTGCGGTCGGCCTTGTGCTCGGTGCTATAGCCTCAGCCACAGCCCCTGCGGCGACGGTAAACGTCCTATGGGAGTACAAAACCAGAGGCCCGTTGACGACAACAATCCTTGCTATAGTAGCTCTCGATGATGCGCTGGCACTATTGCTTTATAGAGGCGCTGCTACTGGAGCAAAGGCTCTAATGGGCACGGGCCAGAACTCGGTCTTAGCTACTATCTTCATACTTCTGGGCGAAATCGTGGGAGCCATAGCGCTGGGTTTCCTGGCTGGAGTGCTGCTTTATTTTCTGCTGAAGTTGGTAAAGGCTGATGATAAGGTGCTTGACTTTGCGTTAGCATCGCTCTTACTCGTTGTCGGTATATCAATGATACCGCGAATTGATCCGATTTTGCCTGCTATGACGCTTGGCATAACAGTTGCAAACTTGATGCCTCGGCAGAGTAAGGCAACTTTTAAGCTTGTGGAGAAGTTTGCGCCGCCAATCTATATTTCTTTTTTTGTGCTTGCCGGGGCCCACATGGAGTTTGGCAGGATAACAGTGTGGATGATGGTAATGGTTGTTGTGTACACACTGTGCCGCGCTGCTGGTAAAATAGCCGGCTCCTGGTTCGGAGCCGAAATTTCTACGGCGTCGACAGCAGTTCGCAAATATCTTGGCATTTGCCTTATGCCACAGGCTGGTGTGGCTATAGGTCTTGCAATCCTGGCCAGCCAGCAGTTTGGCTCAGACTTAGGTCACGCGCTCATTATTATTGTTATGACCGGTACCTTCCTCATGGAAATTATTGGTCCGATTTTAGTTAAGGCTGGAGTTAAACGGGCGGGTGAAATAGGCCTAAATATCACCGAAGATGACCTTATAAAAACATATACCGTTAGTGACATGATGGACACTGATGTGCCGGCAATTTCAGCTGGGACCTTGCTTAGCGACGTTATCAAATTAGTCAGTAGCACCGATCATTTCTACTATTCAGTTGTTGATGATAAGAACAGACTTGTAGGAGCCATCACACTTGATGGCATAAGGAGCATGTTTGCCACACAGGAGTTGAGTGACTGGCTGGTAGCCCTTGATATTGTAGAACCTGTCATCGCCAAGGTGAAGCCTGGTATGGCTTTAGCAGATGCACTGGACAAGGCAAGACAATTAGATGTGGAGTGTATGCCCGTTGTGGCTGCGCAGAACGGTGACAAGCTTGTTGGCGTTTTAGAAATTAGAGTTGTTCGCCGTCGCCTCAGCGCGGAAGTCCTTGCCAAGCAAAGGCAAGCCGATGCAATGTATAGTATGGTCTAATACCAACCCAATTAAATAATTGCGCTTTTTGACAGACTACATATCATTGTGTCATGCCCGCGAAAATAGGTATCCTGTGCATATAAACCTATGGATTCCCGCTCCCCGATCGCTGTCGAGGACAAGTTTCGCGGGAATGACAGGGCGCAAGAATTAATTTCAATTGGTATAACCTCTAAACAAACGTAGAATGAGCCGTTTATTTTCCTTGCTTATTGTTACATAAGGCTTGTTTGCTCATCCAGTTTAACAGGATGGGATAGTTCTTGCAGCTAAATTTCAGACCAAACAATCCGTGTCTTAAATTGCTAAGGATTGTCATTCTCAAGCCAATGGTAAGCCATGAACTGAAAGTCTACAAAGTCAATCTTGCAGTCACCGTTGATATCGCCAGCTACAATTGTTTTGCAAACAGGTTCACCAAAGTATGATTTGCTGGCTTTAGCAGTACCACCATAAGCTCCCATATTAATAATGCCACCATTAGGGAATGGCTCATGCCCAATCGGTGAGGTTGGCTCTCCGGCATCTATACATGGGCTTGTGATATCATTCTTGATCCAGCTTTCGTGGACCGCATCCCATCGACTACCTTGAGATTTAAGATGAAAATCATTGTTGTCAGGATCAACAAATTGAGGGTCGTTATCAATATTGCCTTGTCCCCAGACAACTGTCGAGTAAGTGCCTGATATCGATAAGGCGTCGCGTCCGCCTTTAATGTCGCAGTAGCTGACTGTTACATGAGAGCCACGATCCTTGATTTGTGTATTTGAACTATCCGTTAGAGTGATTGGCTGCGGGCAATTCCAGATTATACAGTTGGCCACCGTTGCCGTTCCACCACCCGGATTCAGACTATATGGAGGATCCCACCTGCCAAGATCAAAAAGTCTAAGGCCTCTGCCGCAATCAACAATAGTGTTGTTCACTAAAAGCGCCTCACATGAATTTTCTATCGCGATGCCGGCACTACTGCAATCATAGATTAAATTGTTCATCACGACGGGAAAACACTTGTCTCGCAAAACGATGCCGTGATCGTCACTTCCTGCGATCACGTTTCCGATGATAACCGCTGAACATCGTGTGGGATTTATCATGTCATCGTGATCCGGATTCAAAAATATGTTGTTTTTTATAAGAGGAGCCGGATCGCTCTCACCCCACAAATCCACATCGTCATTATCACCATTCTTGCCGGTGAAGAAACAGTCCTCTACCAACACGTATGAATATCTCGTATGCACGCCCTGTCCGATTGAGAGAAACTGACAACCCTTTATATGCGCTGTAGCTTTTCCGGGGTACACGGGATCATCCGATACAATCGCTATAGCATCTCCTTCGGCACTGGCACTTTCATCGGGAAGGTTTTGAAAAACACACTCTTCGATATCAACGTGACTTGCTAAAGCAACTATCGCCTCGTGATACGACCTCGGCCCAGGTTCGTAGTAATCCTGATGTGCACCTTCGCTGTCGGCATACTCAATAAAACAGTGGGCAAACCGACTATCAGCCGCTTCGACAAACATAATCTGTTTCCACGTTGTGCCGTCACCATGGTGCGTAAAGCGTATCGGCTCTTCCTCGGTTCCTTCGGCAATCAATTGTCCATACACTATAAGTGCTGCCCCCTGCTTTATAAGAACCATCGTCCCCGGCTCGATGATAACAACAGTACCAGCGGAAACGACAACGGTATCTTCAATAATGACAGCTCCTGACCATATAATGTTTTCTGTCAACTCTCCACTGAGGCTATCGACCGGTGGAACATACACGATCCTTATAGATGCCGAATCCACAGTATTTGCTTCAGCGTCCAGGGCCTCTACGGTTATAGTGTTCAGACCAGCAGCAAGTAAAATCTTGCCCCACCACGTCCCATCATCGACATAAAAATCAGCGTTGGTTCCATTTACCTTCACTGAGACCGCTACATCATCTGTTCTGCCTCTAAGCATCACCATCTCTGCGCCCACAATCCAAGTCTGGCCGTTTCGAATTATATCTGTCGCTGTCCGAAGTGCTGGTATAAGTGAAAAATCACTGCTATCGATAGAATTATTATGTCCCTCTATGGCGATAATATTACTACCTTCATTGAGTAATCCACCTGCTCTGCCAAGAACAATCGTCTCCGGTGTACCAGCCTCGTGTGAAGAAGCCATAGTTTCATAGGTAGCTGGCCCATCGGGCATGTGTCGTCGTGCTACTTCCTGGCCGTTTAAATAGGCAATGAAACCATCATCATAATCGATAACAAGCTCCAGAACCTCATCACCGGTCAATGACGAAACCAAAAATTCTTTTCGAATATACACCGTAGTGTAGTTACCCTGCATATCGGCCAGAATCGTCACATCGTCGTCATCACCATAGCCAAAACCACTGGTACCCACCTCCCAGTGTGAATCGTCGAAGTTTATCTCTTTCCAGGCATCGGGCGAGACATTAGGCGCCTCAGACCCTCGATAGAATTTCCAGGTATCGCCTGGCGCAATGAATTCGGTCCTTTCTGAGCCAAGCTGTATTGTCATCGAGCAGACATTACCGTTAACGAGCAAGAGCCCCAGAAGAGTTATGAGCATAATCCTTACATTGGTAAGCTTCATGAAAAACTCCTTCCTCCCAGTCATCAATCCACGATAAGCAGTAAACAGATAAATTTAATAATTCCTATATAACAATGAAAAATAATACTACTATAATCTTATATAATATCAAAAATGCCTTTTAATTTCATCATCCTAAGGTATGGTTTTCTCGAATAACTTTTGAAAATTTCACGAAATCAAGGTGTTCGACCCTAAAACTGACTATAATGCCCAATCCCGAACTGTCCTAACAAATCCACTGTAAGAGATTTCTCACATCTGCTAATACTTGAAGCCGGAATTTCTGCTTGAACTAGTATTGACAAGAAGTGGATAAAATCTTCAAAATAACGTATGTTTATGTGAGCTAGCGCCCGTAGCTCAGTAGGATAGAGCATCGGTTTCCTAAACCGGAGGTCGCAGGTTCGAGTCCTGCCGGGCGTATTAAAAACGCAGGTCATGGTTGTATTATTGACGGACTAACCCACATTTCTCACCACTACAAACCCAGAGGTCTCATAATTAAGCTTAAGGTCTGCTTTGATATCAATGAATCTGGCTTTGGAGGTTGGGTGATTAAAAAACAAAAAGTCATGTGAACTGGATCATAGACTGTTATTGTACACATTGAACATCAGATTAAAATACTGTAAGAAATACGGATTAAGAACGCATTGACCCAACACATTCAAAGCCTCTGATTTCCAAACTAATTGCCCATTCTGGAATCACTACTTGCTGATTAAGGCAATTGCCTGTTCAACTCTCTTTATAAAGAAAATGCCCTATGAAGTCTCACCCAGTTCCATTACTTCTTAATTTTTTTTGTTTATTTAGCTCGGGTAACGTGGCGATAGCTCAGATTCCCGGCCTCGAAGCTTATGTGTAAAAAGCAACATCGTAAGATTTATGTCGTTATGCCTCATAATTGACCGAGCTGCCTTTTCCATTGTAACTTGCCAAGCTGACAAAAACGGTCAAGAAAAAATAGCGTTCGTAGCCGTGTACCTCTGGGTGCATCTACAAGGGCAAGTTATAGTTGATAAGGTGCATTGTCAAGCGATACAAACGCCTTTTCTCAATCTCTTGCTGTTCTAACAAAAAAAGGCCACGCGTATATCGCGAAGCCTTCGATTCAACCGCTCTCTGTGACGATCAGCAGGGAGACACGTTAGTTGCTTCTAGCCCCTTCCTGCCCTGTGCAGCCTCGTATTCCACAGCCTGACCCTCATAGAGAGTCTTAAATCCTTCTCCAGCGATATTGGAGTGATGAACGAACAGATCCTCAGCACCATCGTCTGGAGTGATAAAACCGAACCCCTTTTTCTCACTGAACCATTTTACTGTACCTTTTGCCAATTACTCTTCTCCTTAGGCCCGCGCGGCCTGCAACGCTCTTTCCCTCGCTTTCTTCATAAGGGGTACACTCCGAGGGAGCTAAGAATACTCCTTAACAAGCCGATTAAAATATCATAACACATCCCGACTGTCAACAAAATAACTCGAAAAAGCCAGAAAAACCAAAATCAAGCGGTTTAAATTATTTTTTATAATTCCCCTTACGAGGCTGCCGTTCAACAAGTTGTTTTTGAGCAACTGTTCCAATGATTGAGGTGAAATTTCTCCGATGGTCGGATACCAATAGGCTTTCAGATGATTTGGCGTAGGTCGCATACACCATTATCACCATATCTTACATGTCAATCCGATCGCTCGGTTGATTATATTATTCATCGGGTTACTCATCACACGGCCAATATTCTGCCCGTTCCCCTCTTTTTGATAGAGCAACTGATCGGCCTTACCATAAGTTACTTTATGAGATTTTTAGAAACTACGAGCCATTTGCTTAATCTCTTTCGGCAGCCGCTTCAATTCTGACAGCACCTGTGACTCGTAAGGCAAGTCTTTGAAGTGGAAGTGCTGTGATAAATCCAAAGAATGCTTTCTTACATGATAGCGTATGATTGCGATTACAGCGTGTCCATCTTACGGTGAAAGCCTTATTGTGAACGCTTCGAAATAGACTTGTAGCTTCAAAAAAATCGGCGTTCTTCTTCCTATAACTTCTTTCAAGCCCGAGAATTATTGCTTTTTCCGGTTTGCCGAGAACGGTTGCGCAACGGACTTATGCTATTTCCGCGTGTATTTGCTGTAAAGTCTTGACTTTTTTGGCCTAGTATGATAATTTGTACTTAGTTAATGGGGAGGCTAATTTCTCATTACGTTTATATTCAAGGAGGAGTGGTGAGGAAGTCATTATTATTTTCCCACCAAGCTTCCCTGTCTATGGAAAAAACTGTTTCCTATAAAAGCCGAAAAGAGTGAATAAGCACACCGTGGGGATTAATTTGCATGTGAGCAAGAAAGACTTTAACACGGCAGTATGATTTTAGGAGGAAAGAAAGTGAAACTCCGGCACTTTTTTACAACGCTTACAATTCTGTTTGCGACCGTTTTTATGACAATCACAGCATCAGCACAGTGTGTTCTATATTGTGTTAATGCTGATGACAGCTTCCTTTATACTATTGACCCACTGACCGGGCGGGCCGAAAGAGAAGGCTGCCTTCAGACGGATGGCTTTATGGCTGGATTAGCTTATTATCCCGGCGATGATATTCTATACGGAATCACGTATGGTGGCAATTCTGATGAGAGCAACCTGTACTCGATAGACTACTCGACCGAAACGATAACTTTAATTGGACGCTTAACGACCCCGGAAATGCACGCATTAGCGTACGATCCCTCATCGGGTTTGTTGTATGGCGCCGCTGCTGATTCATACGGGGATGGTATCTATACGATTGATATGAACACCGGTGCGGCAACCTTCGTTGGTTATGTCGGCTTGTTTGATCGCCCTTCCGACATAGTGTATGGCCTCGCAGTTCATCCGCAAACACATGTTCTTTACGGAGTTTTTTCTGGCATATCGTCCACATGGGGTGCCTTAGTCGAGATAAACAAATCAACCGGCCAAGGGATGCTGATTGGGGAATGGTCCCACCATATTGAAGGCCTTACGTTTCACCCTGTGAGTAATGTTCTTTATGGAGTAGACAATCGCAGCTCCTACCTGTACACAATAGATATCCACACAGCTGCGACAACATTTATAGGCCGAACAAGATTGGGCAATGCTCTGTGTCTTGAGTTCGTCACGGTCGGCGGTGAAATCGAAATAGTCACTGTTCCTGATGTAATTGGTCTTTCCCAGGCAGATGCTGAATCCGAAATTACAGCAGCCGGCTTGGATGTTGGAAATATAACATTTGCAGGCAGTGATACTATTCCGGCTGGATACGTAATCAATCAGAACCCTGAACCAGAGGCACAGGCAATCATGGGCTCTTTGGTTAATTTGGTTATATCCTTTGGCCCTGCCGTTGACTATTTTGCTGAGCAGTTTGCACTGAGTATAGGTATGTTTGATTTGTCTTACAAGTCGCTGCTGTTTACACCTGTAGATAGCTCATATAGCTGTTGTATAAGTGATATATCTGCGTTACCGACCGATCCATCTGGCGGAACATCTGTTTCGCTTGGTGATGATGATTATGAGCATGTATACCTGTCCGGCCAGAACAATGTATGGTTATACGGCAGCAGCTATTCAAGTTTTTACATTGGCAGCAATGGTTATATAACATTTACGCAGGGAGACAGTGCCTATT